>JAJZID010000124.1 GCA_021810705.1 Actinomycetes bacterium | reverse complement strand
TGTTCCAACATCGATCACGGGCGTCAACGCAGTCAGCTGCACGGCCGCCAACGGCGACGCGAACGGCGCGCTCAGCGGCTCGACGTCCAGCACGTTCGACGTCGACGCCACGGTGCCGACGATCTCCTACGTGGACCCGGGCTACACGCCGGGGAGCTGGACCGACCAAGCGCAGACCGTAACGGTCGTCCCCGGTGTCGGCCCTAGCGGAGTTCGTTCTGTGAGTTGCCTCGTCGACGGCAAGCCGGTACCCGTTGCTGCGGACGACCAGATCACCATCTCCGGGAACAGTCCAGGCGCTGTCACGCCACACGTGCTGAGCTGCTACGCGATCTCCAACAGCGGGATGTCCGACGCGTCGGACCCTGGAACGTTCGACGTGGCGATCGACACCAACACGCCGACCATCACATACAGCGGTGCGCCCGCCAACGGGACCTGGATCGCCGGCACGCCGACGGTGGTGGTCAGCGGCGGCGAGCTCAACACCGCCACAGGTCAGCAGCAGATCCTGTCGGGGATCGCGAACATCGCGTGTACAGACAACGGCACACCGGTTTCGCTGCCGGCGCTCAGCGCAGGCTACGTGACGTCGTTTGAACTGACCCAGAACGGCCCCAACCAGATCAGTTGCGTGGCCACGACGGGAGCCGGAACGGTTGGCAAGCCGGTCGTTGAGACCGTCAACGTTCAGGACCCGGCAACGGCATGCAGCGGCACCGGCTGCGGGACCACGCAGTGGGGTAGCTCGCCGCT
This sequence comes from Actinomycetes bacterium, assembly GCA_021810705.1. Lineage (GTDB taxonomy): Bacteria > Actinomycetota > Thermoleophilia > Solirubrobacterales > Solirubrobacteraceae > Palsa-465. Next base: position 5,451 of record JAJZID010000124.1, on the reverse strand, counting down.
GCTTGACGGCGGTGGAGACCCGTACTCAAACGGCCCGTCTGAGTCGACCTGGTCGCGCACCGCGCAGCCGATCACGATCACCGCGAACCTCCCGTCCGGGCAGGCGCCGATCGCATCGATCGCCTGCACCGGCGCGCTGACGGGAAGCTGGCCGCTCAACAGTCTCAACCGCGATGCGGCGGGTGGAGAGCAGATCACGGTCACGGTCCCGCCGCCAGGTGGCGAGCTCACCTGCAGTGCCACGGACGCTGCTGGCAACGTCTACCAGCTTGGCTCCTACCAGTTCGAGGAGGATGACACGCCGCCCGTCGGTCAGTTCGACAACATCTCGCCGAACGCGCCGGATGACATCGAGCTCAGCGTCTACGATCCGGGTGGCGCGTTGGCTTCGGGGGTCGCCTATGTCCGTGTGTATGCGACCAACACTGTCACCGGAAGCGTCTACGATCTCGGCCTCGCTCGGCTCGCTGCTGGCGGCACTGATGTCTACGAGGTCAACCTCGACGATGCCGATGTCCCGGCCGGTAGCTACGAGTTCAGCGCGCAGGTCGCTGATGTGGCGGGTAACACCGCTGAAATCACCGCCGGGCCGCAGGGGACGAAGACCGTGTGGCAGCTGCCACTGCGGGCCACAACGCAACTGACCCTGATGGCGGGCGGAGTCCGTGGTGCAGGGGTGCCGGCGGTGCCGACGCCCCTGCAGCCCTACGTGCCGAACACAAGCAGTGCGCTGGTCGGGACGAGCCCGGTGCTCGCCCCGGTCGGTCACACAGACGCCCAGCCGCGTGGCTTGCCGCGATCGGCGTTGCATGGGATGGTGAGGACGGCTCATGCCGCACCCCTCACGCTGGTGCCCATGGCGTCTGCACATGGCCTCCTGGCCTGGTCACCGCAGGCTCTGGCCGCGTCGGCCGGGAAGCTCGGTGGCCGGCGCTGCAATCCCAGCGATGCGGCCGGTCGCAAGCGGAAGCGGGGTGGCCGAGCAAGACGTTGCTCAAGTGGCGCCGTTGCGTCGCACGCGGTTGCGGTCGCTTACGGGCGAACCCTGACGCTGACAGGTTCGCTGCGCGACATCAGGGCAGGGGGTCGGCCTATCCCGCACGCACCCATCGACGTCTGGGGCCAGGTGGCAGGGCATTCGCCGGTGCTGCTTGGCAGCACCACGACCAGCACTAGCGGCGGGTATCGCCTCAGCATTGGCGCCGGGGCAAGTCGCAGTGTCTACGTGACCTATGCCGGCACCCGAAAGCTGCGTGCTGCGGTGGCTCGGATCACGGAGCGCTTCACCGGCGGGGTGACTTTGAACGCCACTCAGGCCGCTGCCGGGCAGCGGCTGATGCTGAGCGGTCGGGTGCTCGGCGGGCATGTGCCAGCGCGCGGGCTGAATATAACCGTCGAGGGCAAGATCGTTGGATATCCCGGAAGCCAGCAACTGGGGACCGTCCGCACGGATTTGCGTGGCTCCTATCGCTTCTCGTTCGTGCTGCCGGCAGACACCCGCGGGTTGACCTACAGGTTGTGGCTGGTGGTGCTGCCGCGGCTGAATCCGGGGTGGCCGTTCTTGGGCGCGCACAGCAGGACCCTTACACGCCATGTCAGCTGATCGTCGGCAAAGTGATCCAAATCCGCACGGCGGCCGTTATGCTGAGTAGACATGCTCGGAGACATCGTTCAGCCAACCCATCTGCTGCTGATCCTCGTGGTCGCACTGCTGGTCCTTGGACCAAAGCGTCTGCCCGAGGTGGGACGCTCGCTGGGTCGTGGCCTGCGGGACTTCCGCCACGGTCTGCAGGGCGTGCAGGACGAGGCGCGAGGGATGTTCAACGAGGCGTTGGACGGTCCAGCCGCGGCGGCTGCCGGCCCCACTGCCGCGGCACCGACGGTCCTCGCAGCACCGCCGCCGCCGTCGTTCGAGCCAGACATCAACGTGGGCGTGCCCCAAGCGGCGAGCCGCGTGCCCTCCCAGTACGCGACGGCGCATATGCCGAGCTCCGGCGCTGTGACGAAGGTCGCGCCGGTCGACTTGGATCCGGCCGAGTACGCCGACTGACGGCTGAGCCAGAGCAGACCGCCGCGCTGGTCGCGCTTCTGCGCGAGGGTGGACGCGCATGGACGCGCTATGTCCTTGAGGTACGCAAGCATGGCTCGGAAGCGGTGTCTGCGCTCGCGGTGCTTGAGCGTGAGCTCGGCCTGCTCTCGTACACCGCCCTGAGCAGCGCCGAGGCAGATTTGCAGGCCTGGCGCCGCAGCGGCTACCGGGTCCTGACGTTCGCCGGGCCGGACTATCCGGAGAACCTGCGTGTCATCGGCGACCGCCCGCCGCTGCTCTTTGTGATGGGGGGGTTGCTGGACAGCGACCAGCGAGCGGTCTCGGTGATCGGCAGCAGACAGGCAAGCGACGCCGGGCTTGCGACGGCCCGCGCTGTGTCCGAGGCGCTCGCGCGCGCCGGTTTCACGGTGATATCCGGGCTGGCGGCGGGCGTCGACGCCGAAGCGCACCGCGCGGTGCTGGCGTTGCAGGCGTCGCGATCGGAACGATCCACAGGGCCAGCTAGCCGCCGCGAGCCGGTCGCGGCGCGGACGATCGCGGTGCTCGGCACCGGCCTGGACCGAGTCTACCCCCCGGAACACGTTGAGCTCCAGGCTCAGATTGCCCGTAGTGGGGCGCTGGTGTCGCAGTTCTGGCCTGGCTCGCCGCCGACGCCCCGGAGCTTCCCGGCCCGCAACGCGGTGATGTCGGGGATGTCTCTGGGCAGCGTCATCGTCGAAGCGTCCGAGCACAGCGGTACGCGCATCCAGGCTCGTCAAGCACTGGCTCAAGGCCGTCTGGTTGTGCTCATGCGCCCGGTTCTCAGGTCTACCTGGGCGCGCAGCCTTGCGGAGCTGCCGGGTGTCGTCGTTGCCAGTGAACCCAGCGATGTGCTCGATCTCTTCGGACACTGAGCGGCCCTAGCCGACTGGTCCGCGGTTGCTCGCCGAGCGCGTCCTCATCCCACCTCGTCATGGCCCGGGTGTGTGTCGCTGCTGCCTGAACCTGACCGACGGCGAGGGCCTGGGCTGGGCCTGCCGCCACGGCGAGCAGCGGCTCGCCGTGGTCGTCCCGATCTCTTACAGCATCGGCGGCGAGGGGCTGCACCGGTTGATTGTCACCTACAAGCGCGAGGCCGACAGATCGGTACCCCAGGCCGTCGCGGCGCTAGCTCAGGTGTGCGAGCGGTTTCTGGTTGCCCACGAGCCTTGCGTCGCATCCGCTGCCGGGCTCAAGGGTGTCTTTGACCGCGTCACCACGGTTCCCTCGGCGGACCCGATGAGAGACCTGCATCATCCGCTGCGGCGGATCGTGGGCGAGGTCTGTGAGGCAACCAGAGGGCGCTATGAGCGGCTGCTTGTGCGGTCGGACTCGGTGGCGATCCCGCGCGTCTACGATCCGGCCCGTTACGTCCCAACACGACGACTCGCCGGCGAGTCGGTGCTCGTGGTCGACGACATGTGGACGAGTGGCGCAAGCGCCCAGAGCGCCGCCGGCGCGCTTCTGGCTGCTGGTGCGCGCTGCGTGGCGGCGGTCGTACTTGCCAGGCATCTGAACCGCTCCTGGCACAACAATGACGCTAGCCTCCGCGCCCTGCAGCGACTTGGCTTCAGTTACGAGCGCTGTGTTCTGTGTGCATGACCGAGCACAGGCCAGAATGTGGTCCGCGGCGGCAGTTGCAGCCGCTACCCTGAGCGCGGCCGATGCCACTGAGAGATCAGACTTCGTCAGGCGCTCGCACCGCCTCGTTGACCGAGCACTCGGCGATCTCTCTGGCTGACGCAATCCGCCAGCGGAAGGTGACCGCCGAGCAGGTGATGGAGGCGCATATCGAGGTGCTCGAGCGCGATCGCCAGCGCCTGAACGCCGTGGTTGCAGACAATTTTGCCGCCGCCCGTGCACGTGCGCACGAAATCGACCAGAGGATTGGCGGCACGGCGTTGCGCGGCCGTCCGCAGGCAGAGCTGCCGCCGCTGACCGGCGTGCCGTTCACGGTGAAGGAGTCGGTCGCGCTCAAGGGGATGCCCCACACGGCAGGGGTGCCAGCGAGGCGCGGCCATCTGGCGACGCGCAGCGCGACCGTCGTGCAGCGTCTCGTGAACGCCGGGGCGATCCCGGTCGCTGTGACCAACGTCGCGGAAGCCGGCCTCTGGATCGAGTCCGACAACCCGCTGTACGGGCGTACCGTCAACCCATACGACCCCGCGCGGACTCCGGGGGGTTCGTCTGGTGGTGAAGCGGCCGTGGTGGGATCCGGAGGCTCGCCCTTCGGGGTGGCCGCTGACATCGGCGGTTCGATTCGGGTGCCTGCCCTGTTCTGTGGAGTCTTCGGTCACAAGCCCACCCCGGGGCTGCTACCGAGCACCGGCCACTGGCCGCCACCGACCGATGCTGCCGCACAGCTGCTGTCGCTCGGGGTTCTGGCTCGTCGCGCAGAGGACCTGATGCCGTTGATCAAGACCATGGCCGGCCCTGATGGGTTGGACCAAAGGGTGGCCGCGATCGAGCTTGGCGAGCCAGCTGAAGTTTCGCTGGATGGGTTGACCGTCACGCTCGTGGAAGACAGTGCCTTACGGCCGGTTGCGCGCGAGCTGCGCGACGCACGGGAGCGGGCGGCCGGTGCGTTGGCCGCGGCCGGCGCGCGTGTCCGGGTTACGAGCCTCCCGAGCTGGAGGCGAGCGTTGCTGCCGTTCCTGATGGTTTTGAGGGGCGGGGACGCGGGGGGACCGCGAGTCTCGTCGCTGCTGGCCGACGCTGACGGGCGGCTGGGCAGGATCGGTCAGCTGGTGGGCGGTGGCGACGACCACACGCTGCCAACACGGCTAACGCTGTTTGCTGAGCTCATCCCGATCAGCGCAGGCGAACGGCGGCGGCTTGTGGGCTTGGCCCAAGAACTGGCGCGCGAGCTGGTGGAAACAATCGGTGATGGCGTGCTGCTGCACCCCGCGCATCGCACGCCGGCACCCCGGCTTGGAAGGACCTACGGACGGCCGTGGCTGCTGACCCCGGCGGCGGTCTTTAACCTGGCCGGGGTCCCGGTCACGGAGGTGCCGCTGGGCGTCTCGCGAGCTGGGCTGCCGGTCGGCGTACAGGTGGCGGCCGCGCCCGGGGCTGATCATCTGAGCATCGCGGTTGCGCTGGAGCTCGAGGCGGTGTTCGGGGGCTGGGTGCCGCCCGGACATGGTCGAGGCTCTCGGCAGCTATAGGAAGCTTCGGGGTCGTCGGCCTGCGAAGTGCTCGGCGCCTGCGCCGATGCCCGAATCGCCGGCTGGCTTTCTGCTCGCAACCTGAGCGCTGAGGGCTTCAGGCGCATCCGCTCATCGCTTGTCATACTGATGATCCCTCAAGGGGGCGTAGCTCAGTTGGTTAGAGCGCCGGCCTGTCACGCCGGAGGTCGCGGGTTCGAGTCCCGTCGCTCCCGT
>JAJZID010000123.1 GCA_021810705.1 Actinomycetes bacterium | reverse complement strand
GATCTCCAGGTAGGCGGCGATACCTGCCCTTGCGGCCGCGTCAGCGAGTCTTGCCGCGGGCGTGAGCGCGGCCACGCGCTCCTGCAGCGCCGGCGCAAGCGCTGTTGCGATCGGGCTGGCGGGTGGGATCTGCACGGGTTCATCTTCGCTTACGGCTACTCTCCGTGCCCGATGCATCTACCGAGGTCAAATCGCGGGACCTGGCTGGTGGCCGGATTGCTGGTGCTGATCGCGGTCGCAGTCGGTGCCTACGCGGTGCACGAGCTCGGCAAGCCGACCAACACGGTCAACACCAAGGCGGCGTTCACGCCGCCGACAACGGTGCCCACAGCACCGAAGACCAAGCTGCTGCTGGTGCCGTTCTATGGCGGCGGACAGACCCGGCTGCGCGACTTCACCGCCGACGCCAACGTGGCGCCGCCGTTCAAGGTCGCCTGGAAGCTCGGCGGCAACGCGCTGCTCGAGTTCCCGCTCTCGATCTGGGGTAACAACGGCTACTACGTCGACGACGGCGCGACCGTCAAGCGCATCAACCTGCACACCGGCAGGCTGATCTGGGAGAAGCACCTGGGCAGCTGCCACGGCTGCGGCCTGTCAGCCTCCACCCCGGCGCTCGATGTCAAGCACAAGCTCATGTTCGTCTCGGTGCTCTCGGTTGCGGGCAGCACGATCGGGGCTGTCGGTGGCGAGGAGGCGGCGGTCTCGATGCTGAACGGCAAGACGCTCTGGCGCTACCCGGTGCCGAGCGGCACGGAGTCATCGCCGATGGTCGTTGGTAACTCCGTCTACTTTGGCGATCAGGCCGGCACGCTCCACTCGCTCAATGTGCTGACGGGCAAGGTCAACTGGGCCTTCCAGACCGGCGGCGCAATCAAGGCCGGTCCCACCTACTACGACGGGAACCTGTACTTCGGCAACTACGCCGGCAGCTTCTACGCCGTCAACGCCAAAACCGGAAAGCAGGTCTGGGCAGACAGCCCCGGCGGACAGTTCTACTCGACCCCGGCGCTCGCCTTCGGCCGCGTGTACGTCGGCAACAACAACGGTGCCGCCTACTCCTTCCAGGCCAACAACGGCACCCTGGCCTGGACACGCACCCTCGGTGGCTACGTCTACTCCGGGCCGGCGGTGGCAACCGTCCCAGGTCTCGGCCCGACCGTCTACATCGGCTCCTACGACGGTGACCTGTACGCGCTCAACGCGCGCACCGGCGCGACCGACTGGGCCTCATACACCGGCGGCGCCAACCCGGCGATCTCCGGCTCGGCGACGGTTGTCAACGACCAGGTCTACGTCTCGACGGTCTACCAGAAGGGCAGCTACGGCTACAACGCGACCACCGGCAAGAAGGACTTCTACTTCCCCGACGGCGGCTACACGACCGTGGTGGCCGACCGCAACTCGCTGATCCTGATGGGCGACTACGTGCTCTACAAGCTGGTCCCGGCCAAGTAGCGTCCGGCGCGCCACCCGCCGGCAACGGGCGGACCGCGTTACCACTGAAGTTGGATGCCGTAGGCGCGAAAGCGCTGGTCCCTGGTGATGAGCGGCAATCCTTCGACGATCGCCTGCGCGATGAGCATGCGATCGAATGGGTCCGCATGGTGGAACGGCAGGGCGCGAACCTGCCATGCGTGGGCGGATTCGACCGCCAGCCACGAAAATCCCTCTGCTTCGATTCGGTCAAGCAGGTCCTCGGGCGCGGTGAGCTTGCCCAGCGATCGCTTGATCGCGATCTCCCATACGCTCGCGGCGCTGACCAGCGGCTCGTTGCCCGGGTCGGCGATCGCCTCGCGGGCCGCTGTCGAGAGCGCCGGGTCGTCGGCCAGCCACCAAAGCAGCGTGTGCGTGTCCAGCAGTAGACGGCTCACGTGCTGTAGTCGCCAAACCCAGATGGGACCTCGTCGAAGTCTTCGGCGACTGTGATCTGACCCCTGAGCGCGCCGGGGCGCCGTGGCGTTGTCGGCGGGCGGTAGGCGACGATCTTGGCCACCGGCACCGCCCCGCGGCGAACCACGATCTCCTCCCCCCGCTCAGCACGTGCCACCAGTCGGGAGAACTGGGTCTTGGCCTCATGAATCGATACTGGCTCCATGGCGTGCAGCGTATCTGACTAAGTCCGCTTAGTCCAGTCATCCGCAGGGACTGCGACCCTCACCGCTACGGGCCCTACGGGCCTGATCTCACCATGCGCAGGCCCGCTGCGCCCGGCTCGTAGGCGTTTTAGGACCGAGACGCCGCGCAGGAAGCTGCGTTCTGCGGATGGGGCCGGTGTCGGTTGCACGCTCCAGCCGTGACCGCTTCAGAGCTCAGCCAGCGGCCTCCCCCGCGCCGGCGCAACCCCCGGCCTCGCGTGAGCAAAATAGGTCTCGGCGAGCAGACGGGAGCGGTTCCAGCTGGGCGAACAGCTTCAGGTCGCCACACAGTGGTCAGGATCGGCACAGGAGACCGCGTTCAGCGCACTGACGCGCATCCTGGTCAGTGCCGGTTGCGGCCGGCAGATCCCGGTGTACGGGAACGTTCTTCTCGCCAACCCCGTAGCCCGCCTGACCCAGGCCAAGTGGCGATCAGCACCCGCGCAGGCGCATGGGTGCCGAGACGAGCGTCAGGCGCGGGGCCTCGCACCGGCATGCTGACCGCGACGCCGCTTGGCCTCGTAGAGCGCAGCGTCGGCCCTCAACATCATGGTGTCCGGATCTTCGCCGGCCAACGCGGCCAGTCCCCAGGACAGTCCGACGCCGCAGCACGCGGGGTCGGCCGCCATAGCCTCCTGTACGCGGCGCATCGCGACGCCGGCCCCAGCCGGGTTGACGCCCGAAAAGATCACGGCAAACTCATCCCCACCAAAGCGGAACACCTGATCGGTGTCCCGCAACCGTTGAAACACCGAGGCCACGGCGCAGAGGACGCGGTCACCTGCGGCGTGGCCAAGAACATCGTTGATCTGCTTGAAGCCGTCGAGGTCAGCCATACACACCGTCAGCTCACCGCCGTAACGTGCGACGCGCGAGACCTCCAGCGCCATGCGCGCGTTGAACGCCCGACGGTTCGGCAGCCCGGTCAACGCATCGTGACTGCTCTCGTGATGCTTCAGCTCGAAGTCTTCCGCGTGCACCATCGCGGCCGCGATGATTCGCGACAGCAGCCGCAGCGTCGTCACATCGTCGTCGTCGAAGGCGTCCGCGCGAGGGTCATACACCTTCAGCACCCCGATCGCGCGCTCACCATGCGTCAGTGGCACGCAGAGCATGGACCGCGCTCCCACCCGTCGCGTGGCCTCCAGGTCGACCCGCGGATCGGCTTCAGCGTCCTGGCAGTACAGAACCTCGCCTTGGAGCAAGCAGCGACCCGAAAGGCTCGCCTGAACCGCCAGGCGCACACCGCCGAACCCTTCGGCCGAGCCGCTGACCGCGTGATATACCATCTCCTCACCCTCGATCAGCTCCACCACCGCAGCCGCCGCACCGGTGATCGTCTGCGCACGTGAGACGACGAGCGCCATCACCTCATCGAGCGCCAGCCCAGCGGAGGCAATCTCGCTCTGCGTTTCGATGATCGCGAGCATGCGGCGCGCGGGGAGGTCGTTCATGCTTCTGCATTCGGCGGTCGAGACCGGCAAGTTGACCGGCTCGAGTCCACGCCGCGAACTGTCTGAGCGGTGATCAGGGAGCCACAGCCCCCCTGCTGCCATTTGGTGAACCTACGGAGTCTGCCGGATTCTCGCGGGCGAGTCGCGGGTTGCTGCACTCAGTGATCAGCCGAGCTGAGGGAATAGGTCGATCACACTGTCGGATGGACGCATGATTGACCCGTCCACCCAACGCATACCCGGATCTATCGCCTCAGCGCTCACGCGCTCAACCCGGTCCATGACTGGGTCAAGACCTACGAGCGGGCGGCAAGCTGGCGCTATGCGACGCAGTCCTTCAGCGGCGCGGAATCCGCCTTCTGCGGCGAGTTCCTCGTGATCGTTTCAAACCAGAAGCTCATCCAAACCGAGACCTTCAAGCCGTTCCCCGACGCAACAGCAACGAACACCACCGCCCTGAGCGAACAAGACGGCGTGGCGCACCTGTGCACACTCGTGCAACACGGACAGCCCAGACGCGAGACATGCACATCAACTCAGGGATGAAGCCCGGACGACAGGACGCGTTCGATCTCCTCGAGCAAACCGCGATCTCACTCGCCTGAACGCCCGTTCTCTCACGGCACCGTCCTGCGACGCCGCACCCGAAAAACCCCGGCGGCATCCCCGCACCTGCGTAGCCGCGAATGCCGGAAGAGTCCGCGGCGCGGTCCACAGCCTTGGCAGCGAGTGTGAGCGGGCTGCAACACGGGTAGGCTGGTCGCGGATGCGCTTTCTCCAGCTCGGTTCTCTGCGCCTTGCTGCCGGCGTTGCCGCTGCAGCGCTTGCCGTCGCAGCGGTCATCTACGGCTTTGCCGCGGGCGGCCACCGGCCGCACGCCAGGCCCGCCGCCCAAGCAACGACCACCACCTCATCGGCCGCCGCCCCGGCGCCGACCACCACCACGCCGACGCCGGTGAAGCGTCCGGTCGACAACTTCACGCTGCCGTTCTACGGGGGTCACGCCGCCAGGACCCGTGACTTCGCGGCGCGGCCGACACTGCATCCACCGCTGCGGATGGCGTGGAAGCTGGGGCGCAACGCGCTGCTCGAGTTCCCGCCGGTGATCTGGCGCAACAACCTCTACTACATGGATGACGGCGCCACCGTCAAGCGCGTGAACATCCGCACCGGCAGACTGATCTGGGAGAAGCACATGGGCTCATGCCACGGCTGCGGGCTTTCGGCCTCAACCCCGGCGCTGGATGTCAGACACCGGCTGATGGTGGTCTCGGTGCTGTCGCTGACCGGCAGCACGATCGGAGCGGTTGGTGGTGAGGCGGCGGCGGTCTCGATGCTCAGCGGCCGCACGCTCTGGAGCTACCCGGTACCGAGCGGCAGCGAGTCCTCCCCCATGATCGTCGGCAACTCCGTCTACTTCGGCGATCAGGCGGGCACGCTCACGTCCCTCAATGTGCAGACCGGCGCGGTCAACTGGACCTTTCAGACCGGCGGCTCGATCAAGGCCGGGCCCGCCTACTGGCACGGCAATCTCTACTTCGGCAACTACGCCGGCAGCTTCTACGCCGTCAACGCGAGAACCGGCCGCGAGGTGTGGGCTCAGAGCCCCGGCGGCCAGTTCTACTCGACCCCGGCCGTGGCCTATGGCCGCGTCTATGTCGGCAACAACGACGGCAGCGCCTTCGCGTTCTCCGCCACCAGCGGCGCGCAGCTGTGGTCTGACTCGCTCGGCGGCTACGTCTACTCGGGGCCTGCGGTGGCTGACATTCCCGGGCTCGGCCAGACCGTCTACATCGGCTCCTATGACGGTGACCTGTACGCGATCAACGCCGCCACGGGCGGGATCGACTGGTCCGCCTCGGTGGGCAGCGCGATCTCTGGCTCGGCGACCGTCGTCGGTCACACCGTCTACGTCTCGACCGTGTACGTGCGCGGTAGCTACGGCTTTGACGCACGCACTGGCAAGCAGGTCTTCTACTTCCCGCACGGCTCCTACACGACCGCGATCGCCGAGCCGGGGGCGCTCTTCCTCATGGGCGACTACGTGCTCTACAAGTTCGTGCCAGCCGGATAGGAGGCCTCGCGATGCCGTCAGCGACTCACGCCGCAGGCCCGGGCTTGCGCAGGGCGCCGACGACCTCCTCCACGCGCGCAAAGCCGAGGCTCTCATACAGGCCCAGAGCGTGGTAGTCGGGGTCGGCGGCGATCACGAAGTGATCGATCGGTTGCCTGCCAAGCTCAGCCTGAGCGGCGCCCTGGACAAGGCGGCTCGCGATGCCACGGCGCCTGAAGGCGGCGACGGTGTCGACGGTCTGGTAGCGGGCGCGCCCCTGCGTGACCACGATGCCGAGCGAGCCTGCCACCTGCCCGTCGATCAAAGCCACATACCAGCCGCCCCGTCCGGCGCGAAATAGCTCGCGCAGCGCCCGTTGACGGCCGCGTAGAAAGGCCAGGTGGTAGTCGCGCTCGCCCGCCGTGCCGCCCGCGCTGCCCTGCTCGAACTCCTGGGCCGTTGCCATCTGCACACCGATCACCGCCGCCCACAGATCCTCGTCTCCGGCTGGGTCAAGCGCACGGATCTGCGCCTCGTGGTTGGCGCGCGGGTGCGCGCGCAGGCTGGCGGGCGTGGCG
>JAJZID010000122.1 GCA_021810705.1 Actinomycetes bacterium | reverse complement strand
AGTTGGCGCGCGAGATCAGCTGCCCGGACTGGACACGGTCGTAGAACTGGAAGTCAAGCCGCGTCAGGTGCGTGTAGATGATGTTGCGCAGGTCGGCCTCGATCGCGTAGGCGGTGCGCATCAGCAGCAGGCGCGAGAGGTAGGCGGTCAGGCCGGCCGCGACCGCGATCACGAAGACGATCCGAACGTAGTGGGCCAGCGGCGTGGTGTGGAACTGGATCGAGTGGCTGAGGGCGCCGTTGAGCAGACTGGGGATCTGCACCTGCAAGAGCAGCGAGAGGAAGGAGAGCACGAGCGCCGAGATCAGCATGCCCCGGTGGGCGAGCACGATCGGCAGCGCCCGGCGCAGCCAGCTCTTTTGCCGGTCGGTGTCGATCCAGGCGCGCGGAGGCTCATAGCGCGAGGGCTCGGGTGCGGGGGCGAGGCGACTCGCTGGGACGATGGCGCTCAACGCGGCAGCTCCTCGAGCAGCTGCCCGATCCGCTCGAGGCGTTCCTCCACGGCCGCGTCGGCGCGCGCGAGCAGCGCCCGGCCGGACTCGGTCAGGCCGACGTCGATGCGGCGGCGGTCACAGCTCGTGTGCTCGCGGTGCACCAGGCCGCGGGCGACCAGCCCGTCGACCACGCCGGTGATGCTGGGGCGGCTGACGGCGAGCTTCTCGGCCAGGTGCGAGGCGGCCTCCTGGCCCTCGCCGAGGGTGGCCAGCACGCGGTACTGGGAGAGCGAGAGCTCCGTGGTGGCGACCGCGCGCTCGACGATGCGGGCGATGTGCGCGAGCGTGTGACCGGGGTGGGTGGGGACCTGTGCGAGGGCAGATGGTTCGGTAGCCACACAGTTAGGTTAGCGAACCACTTTTGCCCCCGGCCGACGGCTGCGTACGGGCGCCGCCTGTCGCTCAGTCGGCTTCTGTAAGCCGACTGAGCAGCTCCACCGCCTCCTGCAGGGTCTGCTGCTCCTCATCGCTGAGCCGGGCGATCGCCTCGCCGAGCCAGCCCTCGCGGGCGGCGCGGTCGGCGTCGAGCGCGGCACGACCGCCGGCGGTGATCGAGACCTGTGTGCGCCTGGCGTCGCTCGCGTCGGGCCGGCGCTGCACCAGGCCCTCTGCCTCGAGCTCGCAGATCGTCTGGCTCATCGACTGCGGTCGCACCGACTCGTACGCGGCGAGCGCGCCGATGCTCTGCTCGCCCTCGCGGTCCAGGCGCCCGAGCACCGCGGCCTGCGTCAGCGGGAAGCGGTGCACGCTGCGCAGGCGGCGCATCAGTCGTCCGAGGACGACCCGCAGCTCAGTCGGCAGACGCTCACCGGCTGCGCGGTCGTGGGGGGCGGATTCGGTTGGTTGTGCCGACGTGGACATGGTTTCAAGCGAGGATAAGGGATCTAAGGGCGACGTAAAGCATATCTGCAGGTAGCCTGTATATTTACCTTGATGTTTCGCTGGCTGTCATCAAACAGACGCACCGACGGGCCGCTGCCGGGCAACTACAAGTGGATCGCGCTGTCCAACACCACGCTGGCGGTGCTGTTGGCGACGCTCGACGGCTCGATCACGATCATCGCGATGCCCGACATCTTCCGGGGCATCCACCTCAACCCGCTGCAACCGGGAAACAGCTTCTACCTGCTGTGGATGGTGCTCGGCTACCTGATCGTCTCGAGCGTGCTGGTCGTCAGCCTCGGGCGCCTGGGCGACATGTTCGGGCGAGTGAAGATCTACAACCTCGGCTTCGTGGTCTACACGGTCGCGTCGCTGCTTCTGACGATCGATTGGATGACCGGCGCGGCCGGCGCCACCTACCTGGTCGTGCTGCGCCTCGTCCAGGGCGTCGGTGGCGCCTTCCTGCTGGCCAACGCGGCGGCGATCGTGACCGACGCCTTCCCCTCAAACCAGCGCGGCATGGCGCTCGGGATCAACAACATCGTAGGTGTCAGCGGCATGTTCGTGGGGCTCGTGCTGGGCGGGCTGCTGGCACCGATCGACTGGCGCCTGGTCTTCCTGATCTCGGTCCCGGTCGGGCTGTTCGGAACCGTCTGGGCGTACCTGAATCTGCGCGAGCTGGGGCGCACGCAACGCGATGCAAGGATCGACTGGGCCGGCAACATCACCTTTGCGCTCGGGCTGATCCTGATCATGGTCTCGATCACGTACGGGATCCGGCCCTATGGCACAAGCGCGATGGGCTGGACCAGCCCGCGGGTGCTGGCGCTGGCCGGCTCGGGCGTGCTCTTCCTGATCGCTTTTGTGATGATCGAGCTGCGCGCCGAGGACCCGATGTTTCGCCTGCCGCTGTTGCGCATCCGCGCCTTCAGCGCCGGCACCGTGTCCACCTTCCTGGCGGCGATCGCGCGTGGCGGCCTGATGTTCATGCTGATCATCTGGCTGCAGGGAATCTGGCTGCCCGAGCACGGCGTGAGCTTCACCAGCACGCCGCTGCAGGCCGGGCTGGCGATGCTGCCGTTGACGATCGGCATGCTGTTTGCCGGCCCGCTCTCCGGTGCGCTCTCCGATCGTTACGGCGCGCGCGGCTTTGCCACCGGCGGCATGCTTGCCACCGCGGCCACGTTTGTGTGGATGTGGCTTTTGCCGATCGACTTCAACTACCTGGAGTTCGCCGGCGCGCTTCTGCTGATGGGGGTCTCATTCGGCATGTTCGCCTCCCCCAACCGCGCCGCGGTGATGAACAGCCTGCCGCCCGAGGACCGCGGCGCCGGCGGCGCGATGAACCAGACCTTCCAGAACAGCGCCCAGGTGCTGTCGGTCGGCATCTTCTTCTCGCTGATGATCGCCGGCCTGGCCGCAAACCTGCCGCACACGCTGACCGCCGGCCTGCGCGCCCACGGCGTGCCGCTGGCCAAGGCCGCGGCGATCGGCCACGTGCCGGCGGTGTCGGTGCTGTTCTCCGCCTTCCTCGGCTACAACCCGGCGCGCAGCCTGCTCGGCGCAGGCGTGCTGAGCCATCTGAACGCCCACAACGTCGCTGTCCTGACCGGCCGCTCCTTCTTCCCGGCGCTGATCGCCGGGCCGTTTCGCGACGGCCTGCACACAGCGTTTGTGTTTGCGGTCATCGCCTGCCTGATCGCCGCGGTCACCTCCGCGATGCGCGGCGGCGTCTACCACCACGGCGACGAGCTGCAGGCCGCCGACGGTTTCGCCGGCGAGGGCGAGTGGCCTCCCGGTGGCGCGGCTGACCCGGAGCTCGGCGCCGCTCCGGCCACGCGCGCTTAGCTCGGCCGGCCGCAATTGTTGGCGCTTGATTAGCTTTCGCGCAGTTAAAGCGCTTTGGCAATACAGTGTGCGGATCTTAAACCTATGTAGGAGGACGCCACTGTGCGTAACCATCTGAAACGGTCGGTCCGGCCCGTGCTCGCGACCGTCGTTGGCGCGGCGGCGGTAGCGTCGGCGATCGCCGCCACAGCCACCGCCAAGACGACCGCGCATGCGGCCGCCGGCACGACCATCACGCTGCTCTCGGGCGTGGGGCCGCAGTCGCTTGACCCGAGCCTCGACTACACGACCCAGGGCGCCGAGATCAACTGGGAGGTCTACACCGGCCTTGACACCTACGCCCACAAGAGCGGGCTGCCCGGCACCAAGCTGATCCCGGCGCTGGGCACGACCCTGCCGGTCATCTCCAACGGTGGCAAGACCTACACGGTCACGCTGCGCAAGGGCCTGAAGTTCTCAAACGGCGATCCTGTGGTCGCAAGCGACTTCACCTTCACGATGGAGCGCTCGCTGAGCATCCCCTGGGGCGGCGCCTCGACGTTCCTGACGCCGTACGTCGTCGGCGCGGCCAAGTACGCCGCCCACAAGGCCAAGACGATCTCCGGGGTCACGACCGATAACGCCACCGGCAAGATCGTGATCCACCTGACCCAGCCCTACGGTCCGTTTGACAACGTTCTCGCGTTCCCGATGCTGGGCTTCCAGGATCCAAAGACCGTGACGGTGCCGTTCAAGGTGCAGGCCACCAACCCGCCCGCGGGCGTCGGGCCGTTCAAGGTCACGAACATCACCCCGAGCGTCTCCTTCGACGTCGTGCCCAACAGCTACTGGAAGGCGCTGCCGGGGATCCCGGCGGCGAAGTACAGCTTTGAGGAGAAGATCAACTCAAACGTCGAGGCAAACGCGCTGTCTGTCCTGAACAACTCGGCGGATATCTTCGACTGGGCCGACACGATCCCGGGCAGCCTGCTGCCGCAGATCAAGGCCAAGGCCTCGAGCCGCTACAGGCTGGTCGACCTCGGCGGCTCGGTGTACTACTTCTTCCTCAACCAGTCCGAGGCGCCGTTCAACAACCAGCTCGCCCGCGAGGCGGTGGCCGCCGGCATCAACGAGGCGGCGCTCTCACGTGAGGGCTCCGGCACGCTCGCCCCGGCCTGCTTCTTCCTGCCGCCCGGCATCCCCGGGCACCCGAGCGGAAAGTGCCCGTATGACTGGGGTCAGGGCAACCTGAAGCTCGCGCAGAAGCTGCTCAAGGAGTCAGGGCAGGCCAATGTCCCGGTCACGGTCTACTCGGAGCTGCGGTCGCCGCGGCTGCAGTGGTGCACCACCTACGCCCAGGAGCTCAAGGCGATCGGCTTCAAGCACGTGACGCTCAAGACGATCGCTGACCAGACGTACTTCACCACGATCGGTGAGTCCAAGAAGCTGCACCCCCAGACCGGCTTTGCCGACTGGAACGAGGACTTCCCGAACCCGGTGGACTTCTACGGCACCCAGCTTGAGGGAAGCTCGATCACCCCGATCGACAACCTCAACTTCGGCCAGGTCAACAACGCCCACATCAACTCGGAGATCGCCAAGCTCGGCACGACGCCGACGACCGAGAGCGGCAAGGTGGCGGCACAGTGGCAGGCGCTCGACAAGTACGTCGCCGCGCACGTCAACATCGTGCCGTTCGGCTACCAGTCGTTCCCGTTCTTCACCTCCTCGCGGATCAAGGTGAACTACATAAACGACATCTACGGGTGGGACCTGTTGGGGATCTCGCTCAAGTGAGCGCGGTCGCCTGACCGTCTGAGGTCGGGTGGCTGGGACAGGCGCTAGCCTGTCCCAGCCATGACCCTCCCAGCGTCGCGCGCGATGCCATGTCTGCGATCAGCAGCGAACTGAGCGCCGATCTGCCACCGACGGGCGGAGCGGCCGACCCGGACCAGCCCGCGGGCAGCGGTCCCTATCGCCTGGCCTGGCGGCGCCTGCGCCGCAACAGGGTCTCGATGTTCTTCGGCGTGGTGTTTCTGCTGATCGTGGTCCTCTGCCTGCTCGCGCCCGTCTACGCGCAGGACGTCGCGCACATGGGCCCCAACGCCGGCAGCCCGACCACACAGATCACGATCGGCGGCAAGACGGAGTTCGTCACAAACAGCGTCGGCGTGCCGATCGGCCCGACCTGGAACTTCGCCAAGTACTTCCTCGGTGCCGACAGCCAGGGCCGCAACGAGGCCGTGCGCCTCCTCTACGGCGGGCGCAGCTCGCTCGAGATCGGCGTGGTGGCGATGCTGATGACGATGACGCTCGGCACCATTCTGGGGCTGCTCGCCGGCTTCTACCGCGGCGTCACCGACGGCCTGATCAGCCGCGCGAGCGACGTCATCTGGTCCTTCCCGGTGGTGCTTCTGGGGATCACACTGGCGACCGTGATCAACCTCCAGGGGCTCGGCCCGCTGCACTCCACCACGCTGATGACAACCGCGGTCGTGATCGGCTTCGTCTACATCCCCTACGTGGTGCGCCCGGTGCGGGCGCAGGTGCTCGGGCTGCGCGAGCGCGAGTTCGTGGACGCCGCCCGCCAGCAGGGGCTGAGCGGCCTGCGCATCATGTTCTCGGAGCTGTTGCCGAACCTGTCCTCGACGATCGTCGTCTTCGTGCCGCTGATCCTCGCCAACGCGATCCTGCTGGAGGCGGGGCTGAGCTACCTCGGCGCCGGTGTGCAGCCGCCCAACGCCAGCTGGGGCACCATGCTCGAGCAGGGGCTCCAGCAGTTCCCCGGCGCCTTTGCCACCGTGCTCGTGCCGGGCATCATGCTCGTGCTCACGGTCATGTCGGTCAACATCTTCGGCGACGGCCTGCGCGACGCGCTCGATCCGCGCGCCAAGGCGGCCAGCTGATGGCCCGCTTCGTCATCCGCCGCATGATCACGATGGTGCTGATGCTGTTCGTGATCTCGCTCGTGACCTTCCTGCTGTTCGTCGTCGCGCTGCCCGGCGGCAACCCGGCGGCGCTGATCGCCGGGCGCCTGGCGACACCGGCCGAGGTGCACCTGATCAGCATCCGCTACGGTTTCGACAAGCCGATCTGGGT
>JAJZID010000121.1 GCA_021810705.1 Actinomycetes bacterium | reverse complement strand
GATCCCGACCTCGCCGATGCGGCCGCCCACGACGGCAGCGTTGTCTGGAAAGTCGCTCCAGCGGTAGATCTGGATCAGGCCGATTGGCCGACCCGCGAGCGAGGCGACAAAGCGCCGGACGGCATCACGCTCGCCTAGCGGGTCCTCGTCGGCGCCGGCCGGCGGCCCGAACCAGGGTGCCACATGGTCCGCTGCGAGCCAGCGCGCGAGCGTGCCGAGGTGCTCGTGGCGCAGCGGCTCGAAGGAGAAGGCGTCCTGGCGTAGGTCCTCAGTCATGGCGTCGCGAAACCCAGGGGCCGCGCGCGCGACCCGTGACCGGCGCCCGTTGGCGACCGGGCGCGTTGGCACCGTGTGCGTGCGTTAGGGCAGCCAGCCCGGCTGATAGCCAACCGGCACCGACCCGCCGATCCGGGCGTAGGCCACCTCCGCGTCCTGCGTGTCCTGCGGCGGACTCGCGTTGTGGCGCGCCGCAACCGGGTCGGCGCAGTACGAGGTTGGCGCCCCCTGTGTCAGCAGCTGACGCGATCCGGCACACAGCAGCACGCACGGCCCGGCGCCCGCGCCGACGAAGGCGTGCCTGGTCCCCGGTGGGCAGTGCACGAAGTCCCACTGCGAAAGCGTCCGCTCCTCGCCCTCGATGATCAGGATCGCCTCGCCCGCGAGCACCAGGAACCCCTCCTGATCGGCCTCAGCGTGGTAGGCGGTGCTGGGCTCGCCGGGCGCAACCACGCGAATCGAAAGCCCGAGCATCGGGAACCAGGCCTGGACCTGTGCAGCATCGATGCCTGTCAGCGGTACCCGGACCCCGCCCCCTGGCCGCTTCAGCCAGCGGGCCTCGCGCGCGTTGACGACAAACCAGCCGTCGCTGGCCGGAACCAACCCCTGCTCGGTGGTGGTCAATGATGCTTCCCGGATCATCGCGCAATCCAAGCACAGCCAAGACCTGCTTGCCGCCGGTAGCGTCTGGTCCTCGTCGTTTGGCCGACCGCGCACCCGTTACGACCGACTCGAGCGCTCGGATGGCGCAGCGCCGCCGCGCGTGCACCAGGAGGACATCCTGCAGGCGCTCGCATTGACTCCAGTCGCAACCGGTCGCGTGTCAGACATGAACGCCACGGCGGCCCTTCGCTGAAGCAGATCGCAGGGCTGCTGAGCGAAGCAGCGCAATGCCCACCGGACGAGCTTGATCGGCTCGTCCGCATCATGACCTTCAACCTCCTGATCGGAAACGCGGACGCACACGGGAAGAACCTCTCACTGCTGCACGACCCGCTAGGAACGGCCGGACTCGCACCGCTGTAGGACACGGTGCCCACGGTGCCTTGGCCGAAGCTTCTAACCGCGAGCGCTGTGCGCGTGAACGGGATGGACGACCTCAACTCGATCACCATCGAAGACATCGCCGCCGAAGCAGGCCACTGGGGCTACGCCGACAGACATGCCGCGCGCGAAGCGCGCGAGCTGATCGCGATGGTTCTCGAAGCGGCTGGGGCCGACACGGCGCCGTCGCACATCCCGAGGCTCGTGCGCACCGGCGCGAAGCTGCTTCTCGGCAGGTAGGCCCACGCGACGCACCGGAACCCGTTGTGCGTCCGGCACTTCCCGGGAGCCATTCCCACGTTCGGCTCTACTCCCCGTCCGGAAACAGAGCGCACGTCCGCCTGCCGACCTAGCATTGGGCCGCAATGCTAGGCACCGCTCGCAAGCGCGCGGCCCGACACTCCGGCAGCCTCGACACAGATCTACCCGAGGCAACGAGGTTGCCGATGATCAGGTCTGACGTGAGTGTCCCGATCCATGCCGACGCGGGTGACGAGAAGCCGCTGAACTGCGGCTCGACCCTTGGCCACCCGCTTCGCGGTCGGGACCATGTCTGCGTCTAGCCACCCTGTTGACGGTGCCACCTTCTCGATGCTGTGGGCAACTGCGTGGAACGCTCACGACCTCGACGCGCTGCTCAGGCACTTCGCCGAGGATGTGACCTTTACGTCGCCTGTTGCTGCGCGCATCATGGAGGACTCGAGGGGAGTTGTCTCGGGCCGCGAACAGCTCCGCAAATACTGGGCACGCGGCCTGGAGTTGACCCCCGACCTTCACTTCGAGGTGCTCGACACCTACTCGGGGATCGACCTGCTGGTGATCAACTTTCGCAACGAGCGTGGTCGTCGGGCGTGTGAGGTCTTGAAATTCAACGGTGACGGCCTCGTGACAGAGGGCCACGGCAGTTACCTCGACGCAGGGGCGTGATGGCCCCGGCCGCACCGCGTGCGCTGCGCGAGCTCCGACCGGCCACTCCGCCACCTCCTCCGCCTGGACGCCTCCTTCCCGAGGCGCTCCGGCTCATCATGATCCAAGCCGGCGGCAGCGTGCTCCCGGACTAATCGATCGACGGTCAGCCACGCAGGTCCACGACCTCACACGGTGGATCCGCCAGGCCAATGATCTCAGGGTCACCCGTCCACAGAGCCAGACCGTGTGCGGCAGCGGTCGCAAGCGCGAAGCAATCACCGAGGGCGATTACGTTCGAGGCCTTGAGCCTGGCGGTCTCAACCATGCGCGCCGGGGTCGGAAGATCCGCTTTGAGTTTGGCTCGCAAATCTCTGAGGGTCTTGTCGGCCCGTTCCCGGCCATGGTCACGCTCCAGCCTGTAGTAGACCTCCACCAGGTTGACCCAGCTGATCGCAGGTCTGCTGGGGATCACAGCGTCAACCCGAGAGGACGCAGGCTCTCTGTCTGCGAGCCACTGCAGCACCGCCCAAGAGTCGAGACAGACGCTCATCGAGGTTCGCGACGGCGATCGTCGAGAAGCTGAGCGGCCATATCAGGTCCATCCCTGAAACGCCCGCGCAGAGGCTCCTCGTCTCGCTCACGCACATCCTGAACCAGGACGACCTCACCATCGCGCAACTCGAAGTCAATCTCATCGCCGGGTTGAAGGCCGACGATGTCTCGGATTGCCTTGGGGATCACTACCTGGCCCTTCTCACCGACCCTCACAGTCATACATCAATGGTATGACCTGTCCACGCGGTCGTCAACGGACCAACTCGGCGCAGTTTGCGATCACCAACGACGCCTCCGTCCTGAGCCAGGGCTAGCTTCTCGTCGGTGCGTCTCATCGTTGCGAAATGCTCGGCCATCTACTCCGGCCGCCTCGACACCGTGCTGCCCGAAGCCCTCCGGCTCATCATGGTCAAGGAGGACGGGTCGATCCTGATCCACGCAGACAGCGGCGGCTACAAGCCGCTTAACTGGATGACCCCGCCGACTGTGATCGAGCAGGAGGGAGAGCCGCCGCAGCGGATCGTGGTACGCAAGCACGCCGGCCGCAGCGAGGACCGGCTTGAGATCATCCTGGCCGAGGTTTTGTCGGACGTCACCCATGACATGGGCAGCCCGGAAGAGGACGCCGGCCTGGCCAAGGACGGCGTGGAGGCACACCTGCAGGAGCTCTTGGCCGAGCGACCGCAGCACTGCGGCGACGGGCTGCGACTGGTCAGGCGCGAGTGGCCGACAGACATCGGCCCGGTCGACCTGATGTGCCGTGACGCCGAGGACGAGTGGGTTGCTGTCGAGATCAAGCGCATCGCGACGATCGAGTCGGTCGAGCAGATCACCCGCTATCTGGAACGTCTGAGAACAGACCCGCAGTTCGCGAGCTGTCGCGGCGTGCTGGCCGCCCAGTCCTTCAAGCCACAGGCGCGCGTGCTCGCGCAGTCGCGCGGAATCGACTGTGTCGAGGTCGACCTCGCTGTGCTGCGTGGCGAGCGCGAGCCAGAGCTGCGACTCTTCGCAACATGAGCGAACCTGAACCACACCCAGATCAGCCGGTCCTGACAGAGCGCCACGAGCGCACCCTGATCATCACCCTCAACCGGCCCGCGCAGCGCAACGCGATCAACGCCGCGGTCGCGCACGCCGTCGCCGCGGCGCTGGACGAGCTCGATGCCGACCCCGCGCTTGCGCTCGGCGTGATCACCGGCGCGGGCGGCTACTTCTGCGCCGGCATGGACCTCAAGGCCTTTGCCGCGGGCGAGCGTCCCTGGGTCGACGGCCGTGGCTTCGCGGGCATCGTCGAGCGCTCCGCCGACAAGCCGCTGATCGCTGCCATCGAGGGCTTTGCCGTGGCCGGCGGCCTCGAGGTCGCCTTGGCCTGCGACCTGATCGTCGCCGCCAATGGCGCCAAGCTCGGCATCCCCGAGGTCAAGCGCTCGCTGGTCGCAGCCGGTGGCGGCCTGCTGCGCCTGCCGCGCATGCTGCCCCGTAACGTTGCCAACGAGCTGGCGCTGACCGGCGACCCGCTGAGCGCCGAGCGCGCCCATGCGCTCGGGCTCGTCAACCGGCTTGCCGAACCGGGCGAGGCCCTCGCCCAGGCGCTGGAGTTGGCTGCGACGATCGCCGCCAACGGACCCCTGGCGCTCGCCGGCAGCAAGCGGATACTGCGCGAGTCGGCCGACTGGCCCCAGGCCGAGGCCTTTGCCCGCCAGGCCGAGATCTGGGAGCCGATCTTTGACTCCGAGGATGCGCGCGAAGGCGCGCTCGCCTTCGCTCAGAAGCGCGCGCCAGTCTGGCAGGGCAGGTAGCGCACCCATCTGCCGGCGCCGCGTGTCGGGACTTTGGCCAACAGCTTCTGGCCCCCAAATCACCGCGCAGACACGAGTTTTGTGCATTTCGCGCGCTCCAGCCGCCCGAAATGCACAAAACTCCCCGGGCCGAGGAGATTTGGGGGCGAGAGGACGCTCATGGGGGCGAGAGGACGCTCACCGGGGCGAGAGGACGCTCACCGGGGCGAGAGGACGCTCACCGGGGCGAGAGGACGCTCACCGGGGCGAGAGGACGCTCATTGGGGGGCGAGAGGACGCTCATCGGGGGCGCGCACGCCTCTCGGAGGAGCGTCTCAACCCTCGCCAAAGGCCGTCGCAACCAGCGACCGGGGCCCGCCATGGTCGCGGTGCTCACACAGGTAGATCCCCTGCCAGGTGCCGAGCGCCGGGCGTCCCTGGTGAAGCGGGAGAACCAGCGAGGGTCCGAGCAGCGAAGCCTTGATGTGCGCCGGCATGTCGTCGGCGCCCTCGAGCGTGTGCGTCCAGTGGCGCGCCCGCTCGGGCACCGCATCATCAAACCAGGACTCGAAGTCGCGCCGCACATCCGGGGAGGCGTTCTCGTTCAAGGTCAGCGAAGCCGAGGTGTGCTGCAGCAGCAGGTGCAGCAGCCCCACCCGGATCTGAGCGAGCCCGTCGATCCCCTCCAGGATCTCCCGTGTCACCAGGTGAAAGCCGCGGGGCCGCGGCGCCAGCGTGATCCTGCCCTGGACCCAGATCATGTGCTCAGCGGTTGTGGTTGACGAGCTCGACGTTGTGGCCGTCGGGATCGAGCACGAAGGCGCCGTAGTAGCCGGCGTGGTAGATGGGGCGCTCGCCGGGCGCTCCGTTGTCGGTGTAGCCCGCCGCCAGCGCGGCGGCGTGGAACTCGCGCACGGAGGCGTCGCTCGCGGCCGAAAACGCCAGATGCACGTGCGCGCTGGGCGGCCGTCCGTCGCGGACCAGAGAGAAGGAGAAGTCGGGAGCCCAGAGCTGCACGTGCTCGGCGCTCTCGTGGGTCACAGACAACCCGGCATAGGGCGCGACCGTCGCGTAGAAGCGCAAAGACGCCCGCGGGTCGCGCACGCGCAGCCACAGATGGTCGATGCAACCGTCGGGCACGGCTCGCTCGCGGGTGCGGTGCACAGCCTCGACGCTGTTGCCGTCGGGGTCGAGCAGGAACGCCCCGTAGTAGTCCTCCGTGTAGGCCGGACGCGACCCCGGCGCACCCGTGTCACGAAGACCAGCCTCAATGCCCGCCCGCCAGAACGCGTCCACCATCGCGCGACTCGACGCGCGCAGGCCGACGTGGAGCCCGCACGTCAAAGGGTGCTCTGCGTCGCTGGCACCGATCCACCAGTCCTCCCAGCCGACCATCAGCTCGTCCGCGTAGCTCGGCTCGCGACCGAGCACCGACAGCAACCTGCGGTAGAAGTCCGTGGAGAAGGCCAGGTCGCTGACCGCCACGCCAACGTGGTCGAACACCGTCGCGAGGCTACCGCTCCGCGAGCTCGGGATGCTCACACACTCACAGCGCACGCGCGCTACGGTCCTTCCAGCGGCGTTGCGCGACCGAGTCAGGAGACGGCGCCCACGGGCACCCGACCCTCTCCGGGGCCACCCCGGGGATACAGCATGACCAAGGCAGTGCAGCGCGAGCCCGTTACTGCGTCCTTCAGACGCAGCAGAGGGCGCGCACGACGAAGTGCAGTCGGAGCGCAGCGCCGCGATCATCTGACTGATGTACCCGCGCCGCGTCCGCGCCGATATCGCCCGCTGCCTGGCACGAGCCCTGCTCGCGGGCGCCTGGGCGGAGCGGGCGTTGGCGGGGCGCGCACGCGAGGCACTCGACTCA
>JAJZID010000120.1 GCA_021810705.1 Actinomycetes bacterium | reverse complement strand
CGCGTTGTCGGCACCCTTGCGGTTGGTGTGGCCGATCGGGTGGATCGGCGGCATGTAGAGCACGTCAAAGCCGAGCTCCGCCAGCTGCGGCAGCTGCGCCTGCACGCCGGCAAACCCACCCCAGGAGCGCGGGAACAGCTCGTACCAGGCGCCGAAACAGCCCCGCTGCCGGTCTACCCGGACCGGCAGCGGGCCCAGCGTGGTCAGCTCGTCGCGCTCCTGGTGGCGGTCGGCAACCGCGTGCAGCTCGGCATCCAGCGCCGCCTGTGGGTCTGAGTCGATGCGCGCAAGCGCGGCGTCCAGCAGCGCGCGCGCCTGCGGGTCGCCCTGGGCGCGCTTGCGGATCCGCTCGAGCAGCACCCGCCCCTCGGACAGCTCGCCAGCCAGCTCACGCTGCCCGGCGGCGAGCTTGCGCGCCAGCTCATCACGCCAGGTGCCGAAGCGGTCGACCCATGCGATCAGCTCGTACTCCCAGTCGCCAACCTCATCCAGCGAGAGCGTGCCACCCCAGCGCACACCCGCATATTCGGCGTCGAGGGCTTTGAGCGGCTGCTCACGCCACGCTTCGCGCTCGCCGGCAATGGCCGACGCCCGCCGCACGCGCACGGCGGCGCCGAGCAGGTCGTGACCATCGCGGAAAACGTCGACGGAGACATCGATGCGATCCCCCACACAGCGCTTGACCGCGTAGCGGCCACCGTCCACCGCGGGGCTCGGATACTGCAGGATGATGCGGCTGGGCGCGCGCTTGGCCATGACCTGTAAGTAAACCCGGTCTGCAAGCGTGTAAAACACCTGGCGCAAGTGAAACTGCTCGAACGCTCAAGCGGGGTGCTGCTGCACATCACCTCGCTGCCCGGTGGAACGCTCGGCCGCGACGCCTACCGCTTCGTCGACTGGCTGGCTGAGGCGGGCCAGAGCTGGTGGCAGGTGCTGCCGATCTCACCGCCCGACCGCTTCCACTCGCCCTACAAGGCGGCCTCCGCGTTCGCCGGCTGGCGCGGCCTTTTGGCGGCGCCGCGCGCGCGTGTGCGCGCCAGCGAGCTGACCGAGCTGCGCGAGCGCGAGTCCTACTGGATCGAGGACTGGGCGGCGCTCGGGCCGGGGCGGCGCAGTGAGCTCTACGCCGACCAGGTGCGCTTCGAGCGCGAGTGGCGGGCGCTGCGCGGCTACGCGGCCGAGCGGGGCGTGCGCGTGCTGGGAGACATCGCGATCTACGTCGCGCCCGGCAGCGTCGATCACCGCGCCCACCCGCAGCTGTTCAACGACGCGCTGCTGGCGGGCGCGCCGCCGGATTCCTACAGCGCGCTCGGGCAGCTGTGGGGCAACCCGGTCTACCACTGGCCGGCTCTGCGCGCCTCCGGCTACGCCTGGTGGGTGGCGCGGCTGCGGCGCAACCTCGAGCTCTTTGACGCCGTCCGGCTCGACCACTTCCGCGGCTTCGTCTCCTACTGGGGGGTCCCGGCGGGCGCGCCCGACGCCCGCTTCGGGCGCTGGCACCGTGGTCCCGGCGAGGCTCTGTTCGAGGCGTTCACCGGCGCGCTGGGCCCGGCGCTGCCACTGGTGGTCGAGGACCTGGGGGCGATCACACCGGCGGTCGAGGCGCTGCGCGACCGCCTCGCGCTGCCCGGCATGCTGGTCTTGCAGTTCGGCTTCGGCGGCGCCCGGGCGGAGGCGGCCAGCCCGCACGCGCCCGCCAATCACGCCCGCGAGCGCTTCGTCTACATCGGCACCCACGACCACGACACGGCCGCCGGCTGGTATCAGAGCGTGACGGAGGCGACCCGGCAGCGGGTGGAGCTGGCCTGCGCGGCCGCGGGGATCGACGAGGCAGAGCCCTGGTGGCGGCTGGTGCGTTTGTGTTTGTCATCGCGCGCGGCGGTCTCGATCGTGCAGGCCCAGGACGTGCTGGGGCTGGGATCCCGGGCACGCATGAACAATCCCGGCAAGCAGGGCGGCAACTGGCGCTGGCGGCTCGACCCGGGGGCACTTGACGGGCCGCTGGCGGCCCGGCTGCGTGAGGCGACGCTGGTGGCGGGCCGGGTCTAGCGCGCTGCGGCGAGGCGCCCGAGCCAGCGGGCCGGGCGCCGAGGGCCTAGCGGCGAACAGCGAGCCTGGTGGTCGCAAGCAGGCGCAGGTCCTGCTTGGCGTGACGGTAGGCGTAGGTGAGATCGCCGCGCAGCCGGCCGCGGCGGGTGGTGCGGTAGCTGATCAGCGCGCTGGGGCGCACGCGCACGGTCAGGCCGGCCTGCGCGTGCAGCAGGTCCAGGGCGAGCTCGGCGATCCGGACCTGGCCGAGCGCGGTGGGGTGAACGTGGTCGGCCATCATCAGCTGACGCCCGCCGAAGCGCTCCAGGTCGAGGACGTGCGCGCGGTGCTGGGCGGCGGCGTCGATGATCGCCCTGTTGGCGGCCGCCACCAGCGTGGGGTTGCGTGGCCTGCCGAGATCCCGCGGCAGCGTCGCCGTCAGCAGATGGTCACAGCGCTCCGCGAGGAAGGCCAGCGCGGCGGCATGGTCACGCGCGAGCGCGTCGGCTGCAAAGCCGGGGTGACGCAGGTCGTTTGTGCCGATGTAGAGGCAGCCGAGCAGGTAGCGGGCGGAGCGGTCGGCGACCCGCTCAAACAGCGGGATCTGGGCGCGCACGACATCGGCTGCCAGGGCGCCGTCGACGGCGTAGGGGCTGTAGGGAACACCCAGGCCGCGAGCCGTCCACAGCGCCCAGGACTGCAGGGCCACGCCCCACTGCAGCTCGCCGCCGCCGTTGGTGATCGAGTCACCGAAGGCCAGCACGCCGAGGCGACAGGCGCCGAAGTCGTGTGCTTGTGGAGGCGTCACGGTGGCAGCGTAGCGGCGGTCTCGCGCGATCGGCGAGAATGCCCCGGGATGGCCAACAACACCGCCAACCCGCTCTCCTCGGAGGAGCTGATCGCGTTCGTGGCGGCGGTCGAGAGCTCAAGCGTGCATGGTGCGGCGGACGCGCTCGGGCTGACGCAGTCGGCGGTGACCAAGCGCCTGCAGGGGCTCGAGCGGCGTGGTGGCGTGGTGCTGCTGGAGCGGGGCCGCTTCGGCGTGCGCCCGACCGCCGCGGGACGGCTGCTCTACCCAGACGCCAAGGAGGCGCTGGCAGCGCTGCGGCGCGCTGAGGAGGCGCTCAGCTCCCACCGCGAGCTGGCCCGTCACGCGCTGCGCCTGGCGGCCAGCTACACGATCGGTGAGCTGCTGCTACCCGGTTGGCTTGCCGCCTTCCGCCGTCGTGAGCCCGATACGCGCGCGCAGGTTGAGATCGTCAACTCGGCGGGCGTGCTCGAGCGCCTGCGTGAGCGCGAGGTGGAACTCGGCTTCGTCGAGGGCGCCGAGGATCTGGAAGGCTTTGACGCCCTGACGGTCCACCAGGATCGGCTCGGGGTGGTCGTGGCGGCAGGCCATCCCTGGTGCCGGCGCGGGCGCGTGGCACCGTTGGAGCTGGCGCAGGAGCCCTACGTGGCGCGCGAGGAGGGTTCGGGGACCAGGGAGGTGATCGACGCCGAGCTGGCGGCGCACGGGATTCGCCTGCTGCCGGCCATCGAAACCGCCAGCGTGCAGAGCGTCAAGCGCACGCTCGCAGCCGACGGCGGGTTCTCGCTGCTCTCGCCGCTGGCCGTCGAACTCGAGCTCACCGCGGGGACACTGGCGCTGCTGCCGCTCGACGGCGTCGAGATCCGCCGGGCGCTGCGGGCGGTGCGCGCGTACGGCCGACGACACAGCGACACCGCCGAAGCGTTCTGGCGCTGGTTGGAGCGCAACACCGCGCCCGGTGCCGCAGGCGTGTAGAGGGTAAGATTTGAGTGGTCGACCCGAGAAGGAGCGGCAGGATGCAAGACCAAGCGTTTGAGCAGAGTTCAGCCACAGTGACCGAGACCAGCGTCAGCGAAAGCGCCAGGACCGCGCTCGCAGAGGCGACCGATCAGCTGGCGGACGAGGATTTCACACTGGTGCCGGAGTCGACGCAGTGGCCGACGGGACCGCTGGTGCTGGTGCTGGTGCTGTCGATGCTGTGCGTGCTGGCACTGATGCGAGGGGTCTCCTCGCTGGTCGTCGGGCTGATCTTCGCTGTACCGATGCTCGTCTTCTGCCTCTGGCTGGTGATCCGCTCGACGATGCACATCATCGGCTCGGAGGAAGACAGCTACCCGGGGCGAGCGGACCACCCGAGCCACTGAGGTCAGGAAGGACGGGAGGTCAGGAAGGACGGGCGCGGCGCGCCTCAGAAGTCTTCGCGCCCGTCCCTGCGGTAGCTATCGCCCGGCCGGTAGCCCTCGCCCGGACGTTCCTCGGGGTGTTCGTGATGGTGGAGCTCGGGCATGTCCGGTGCCGCGGGCAGCCTGCCCGTATAGATCGAGTAGCCGTCGATGTGGCGGGTTGCGATGGTCGCGGAGGCGGTTGCGATGATCATCGGCACCGCCACCGCAAAGCCGCTGTGGGTGAGCTCGAGCACCAGCACAATCGCTGCCATCGGGGCCTGCATGGCGGCGCCGATCATGGCGGCGGCGCCGATCAGCGCACCGGAGCTGGAGGACACCCCAGGCCAAAGGTGTCCCCAGGCCAGGCCCAGGCCGGCGCCGAGCACAGCGCCGGTGCTCATCACCGGCGTGAACAGGCCACCGCTGGCGCCGCTTGAGAGACACAGCGAGGTGACGACCGGCTTGAGCGCCGCCAGCGCCAGCAGCACCGCGATCGTGCCGCCACCAAGGAAGGCGGCGTGGGCCATGTCCTTGCCGTTGCCAAACAGCTGCGGGTAGGCGATCCCGATCACGCCGAGTGCGGTGAAGGCGAGCAGCGGCGCAACCAGCGCCAGGCGTCCGCGCGCGCGGTGGTGCGAGACCCACGCGATCAGCCGGATGTAGATGACTGAGCCGACACCAAGCACCGGGCCGACCAGCACAGCCCAGACGATCAGCGACGCCGAGTCGTGGTGGACGGGCACGTTGATGTAGGTGGCGTGATCGGGCAGATAGATCCAGGCGGTGAACGTCGCGATGCCGGAGCAGACGAGCGCCGGCATCACGACCGGCAGCGCCAGGGTTCCGATCATGATCTCGGCGGTGAACAGCGCGCCCCCCAGCGGCACGTTGTAGACGGCGGCCAGGCCGGCGCCGCCACCGCAGGCGACGATCAGCGTCCGCTGGGCGGGAGTCAGCTTGCCGAAGTCAGAAAGCCAGGAGCCGGCGGCGCCGCCGAGCAGCTTGGGCGCCGCCTCGCGGCCAATCGAGGCGCCCATCCCGATCACGAACTCGGAGACGATCGACGAGCTGAAGCAGCGCCGGAACGAGAGCCGCCCCTCACCGTGCCAGACCGCCTCGTCAATCTCCGCCGGCTCCCCCTTGAAGCGGCGACGCAGGATGAACCACAGCGGACCGCCCACGGCCCCCGCGATCGCCAGCGCCACCACGCGACGCAGGCCCGAGTCGCGCGTGACGGCCGCCTGAAACGACCCGGTGTGGAAGGCGTAGGTGACGTGCTCGGTGGTGAACAGCA
The DNA here is from genome assembly GCA_021810705.1 of Actinomycetes bacterium. Classification (GTDB taxonomy): domain Bacteria; phylum Actinomycetota; class Thermoleophilia; order Solirubrobacterales; family Solirubrobacteraceae; genus Palsa-465. Next base: position 948 of record JAJZID010000120.1, on the reverse strand, counting down.
CCACCATCATCAGGTCGCCGAGCAACCCGGCGGCGACCCCGGTCAGCACGAGCACCACCCAGAAGCGCAGGCTCAGCGGCGCATGGATGTCGCCGGTGGCGTTCGGCTGCTCGGTCGTGCGCCGGCCCGACGGGATGCGGTGGGGTATCAGCGGCGCGGGTGAGCGCTCGCGCTTGTGCTTGCGGCGCGGCTCGGGCATTATCCGCGGGTCAGCGTTCGCGCTGGCCGGAGGTTCCGGTGCTGCGCCTGCGGCGAGTTGGCCGCGCTGGCGGGCCGGGCAGGGCGCCGGCCATCAGCCGCGGCGTCAGCGCAGGGTCCACGAGACCTGGCCGCTTGAGGTCCAGGTCACGCACGGCCGCACCTGCCGTTCGCGGCCAGGTCGGCTTGAAGGGGAGGTCGGATTCCAAGGTCATGCGCAGACCATCATTGCGCAGTCGCGCGCGACGTGGCGTCGCCGCGGTGTGCAGCGTCGTTGCTCGGCAGTGGCCCCCAGGCCTCAAGCGGCGACCAGTCCACCGCCTTGGCCATCGCCTCGAGCCCCTCAATCTCGCTCCCTGCGGCGGCCGTGGCGCGCGCCTTGAGGGTGCGCTCATCCTGGGGCAGCAGGTAGGTATCGCGCGTCGGCTTGACCTGGCGGAACATCCACAGCGGCCGGCGCAACTCGCCGCGCGCGGGCCGTGTCAGCCCCATCCACTTGCGGTAGACCTCGCGGGAGCGGGAGAGATCGATCCAGACGTCTCCGTACTGGTCGCCGGGGCGAGCCGGCGCCGCCCGCACCTTCTGGTGCCAGCAATGCATGCCGCTGACCGGGTCCGGGTGCACCGGGAAGGTTATGTTCTGGTGCACACCGGCATCCGACCACCAGATGCGGCTCGAGCTCGGGTCCTCTGAGTCAAACGGCCGCACGCCGTGCAGGCGCCTGAAACGCATCGTGTCGCCGTACTCCTG
>JAJZID010000119.1:3757-6480 GCA_021810705.1 Actinomycetes bacterium | reverse complement strand
CGACCTGGGGCTCACCGATGCTCCAGGAGGTCGACTACGACGACATCCACTACTTCGTCCGCGCCTCAGAGCGCGCCGAACGTTCCTGGGATGACGTGCCCGAGGACGTCAAGCGCACCTTCGACCGGCTCGGCATCCCGGAGGCCGAGCGGAAGTTCCTCTCCGGTGTCGGCGCGCAGTACGAGTCCGAGGTGGTCTACCACCAGATTCGCGAGGACCTGCAGCAGCAGGGCGTGATCTTCACCGACATGGACACCGCGCTGCGCGAGCACGAGGAGCTCGTGCGCGAGTACTTCGCGACGATCATCCCGCCCAACGACAACAAGCTGGCGGCGCTGAACTCATCGGTCTGGTCGGGCGGATCGTTTGTCTACGTGCCCAAGGGCGTGCACGTGGAGATGCCGCTGCAGGCCTACTTCCGCATCAACACCGAGTCGATGGGGCAGTTCGAGCGCACCCTGATCATCGCCGACGAGGGCTCATACGTGCACTACGTGGAGGGCTGCACCGCCCCGACCTACAGCTCCGCATCGCTGCACTCCGCCGTGGTTGAGCTGATCGCCAAGCCGGGGGCACGGATCCGCTACACGACCGTGCAGAACTGGTCGGCCAACGTCTTCAATCTCGTCACCAAGCGGGCTGTCGCCTACGAGGACGCGACCGTCGAGTGGGTCGACTGCAACCTCGGCTCCAAGCTCACGATGAAGTACCCGTCGGTCTATCTCTTGGGCGAGCGCGCGCACGGCGAGATCCTCTCGATCGCCTTCGCCGGCCGCGGCCAGCACCAGGACGCCGGCGGCAAGATCATCCACGTCGCGCCGAACACCACGTCCAACATCTTCGCCAAGTCGATCTCAAAGGACGGCGGCCGCGGCTCCTACAGGGGTCTGCTGGAGATCGCCAAGGGTGCGCACGGCGCCCGCTCGAAGGTCGTCTGCGACGCGCTGCTGCTGGACGAGAATTCGCGCTCTGACACCTACCCGACGATCCGCATCTCCGAGGACGACGTCAACGTCGGCCACGAGGCGACCGTCTCCAAGGTCGGCGAGGATCAGCTCTTCTACCTGAAGAGCCACGGCATCCCCGAGGACGAGGCCTCCAAGCTGATCGTCAACGGCTTCATCGAGCCGATCACCAAGGAGCTGCCGATGGAGTACGCGGTCGAGATGAACCGCCTCATCGAGCTGCAGATGGAGGGCTCAATTGGCTGAGCTCACCGCTGTGGCCGCCGGCCCGCTGGCCGGCGGCCTACCCACCTTCAAGGGTCGCCCAGGGTGGGAGTTCACCGACATCTCGGCGCTGGACGTCTCAGCCTACGAGCTGATGGCCGCGGCGCCGGCGGCTTTGGGCACGCCGGCGCCGGCTGGCAGCTCACTGTGGGAGCTGCCAGCGCCCGAGCTGCCGGACGGCGTCAGCGTCCGCTTCGAAGACGAGACCACCGTGGTGAGCGTCGGCCGTGGTACCGTGCTCGCGGCGCCGCTTGCCCTGGGCGTGCTCGTGCCCGAGGGCAGGCTCTACAACCACCGCACGCGCGTGGTGCTCGAAGAGGGCGCGCAGGCAGAGGTCTGGGAGCAGCTGCTCTCAGACGGCGACTGCCTGCTGAACCTCAGCACCGAGCTGGTGGTCGGTGACGGCGCGAGCCTGCGCTACGTCTGCGGGCAGGGGCTTGCCGAGCAGGCCTGGATCTTCGGCGCCCAGCACGCAACCGTCGGGCGCGACGCGCGCCTTGACTGGGTGGCACTCGGCTTCGGTTCGCGCTCCGGCCACGTGCTGATGCAGACCCGGCTGACCGGCCAGGGCGCGCAGGCGCGCGTGACTGGCGCCTACGCGACCCACGGCGGCCAGCACATCGACTTCGACACCACCCAGGAGCACGTGGCGCCCAACACCACCTCGGACCTGGCCTTCCGGGGCGTGCTGACGGACCGCTCGAGCGCCGTCTGGAAGGGCAACATCATCGTCGATCCCGGCGCCCAGAAGACCGACGCCTTCCAGGACTCGCGCAACCTGCTGCTCTCAAAGCGCGCCCACGCGGACTCGATCCCGGGGCTTGAGATCCAGGCAAACGACGTGCGTTGCACGCACGCGGCGGCTGTCGCGCAGGTCGACCCCGAGCAGCTCTTCTACCTGCGCTCCCACGGTCTGCCCGAGCCCGAGGCCAAGCGCCTGGTGATCGAGGGCTTCCTGGCGGCGCTGGTCGAGCGCTTCGAGCCCGGGCCGGTGCGGGAGATCCTCGGGGCCGCGCTGGAGCGTCGCCTCCATCTGATCCTGGGCTGAGTGCCGTTGTCCAGGCAGGTCGTGCTGCTGCGCGGGATCAACCTTGGCGCGAGCAACCGGGTGGCAATGCCGGCTTTGCGTGACGCGCTGACCCCGCGTGGCTCAAGCGCGACCGCACGCAACTGGCTCACGGCAACCACCCTGCTCGAGTTGGTCACGGACGATTGATGTCTGAGCTGAGCCACCCCTACACGGTGCTGGACGTCTTCACCGACACGCCGCTTGCCGGCAATCCGCTTGCCGTCTTCAGCGCCGGCGAGCTGATTCCGAGCCGGCTGATGCAGGCGCTGGCGCGTGAGCTGAACCTCTCAGAGACCGTGTTCCTGCTGCCCGGCGACGCGCAGACCGACGCCACCGTGCGGATCTTCACGCCCCGGGCGGAGCTGCCGTTCGCCGGCCACCCGGTGCTCGGCGCCGCCTTCGTGGTCGCCGGCGAGCACGGGCTC
>JAJZID010000119.1:0-3747 GCA_021810705.1 Actinomycetes bacterium | reverse complement strand
TGAGGCTCACCCACGAGCACGGTTTGGTCGTATCTGGCGAGATGGAGCAGCCGCTGCCGAGCGTGCGGGCCTACGATCGCGCGGCCGAGCTCTTCGACGCACTTGGCCTGGCAGGCTCGACCCTGCCGGTCGAGGCCTACACAAACGGCCCCACGCACGTGATGGTCGGTGTGGCCGACGTCGCGGCGCTGCGCGATCTCGCGCCTGACCTCGGTGCGCTCGGGCGGCTCGGGACGCTTTGCGTCGACTGCTTTGCGTTGCCTGATCCCGGTGCGGGCGCGCCAGCGGGCGCGCCCGCATACGTCCGTATCCGGGTCTTCTGCCCCGGCCTGGGGGTGCCAGAGGATCCGGCGACCGGGTCGGCCGCTGGGCCGCTGGCCTGGCATCTGGCACGTCACGGCTGGTGCGCGCCCGGGACTTCAGTGACGATCACGCAGGGCGTCGAGCTGGAGCGCCCCTCGGAGCTCGTCGCACGGGTGGAGGGGCCCGCGGAGCGCCCGGCACGGATATTCGTCGGTGGCAGCGCGGTGGTGGTGGCCAGCGGGAGCTACCGCGCCGCTTGAGGCAACGGGCTCAAAGGCCCAACATTTAGCTGGAGCGCACCCGAGCGTCCTAAGCTGGAGTTGGTCCAAGGAGTCTGATGCCACGTGAACAATCTGCGAACGATCTCGACTCGCCGGCTGCTGGTCACGTTGTCAGCGGTCTGCGCCGCCTGCCTGGCGACCGCGGCCGTGGCGCTCGCCGCCGTCGGCAGCGGACCCGTGCCAGCCTCGGGCGTGACGCTCGCGCAGGCTCTGAACGGTTCGCTGCAGGGCGGCGGCGTCAGCGGCGTGACGGCGCAGATCAGCTTCACCAACAACCTCTTCTCGGGGGCTTCCTTCCAGACCCCCGATCCGCTGCTGACCGGCGCAAGCGGACGCCTCTGGGCCACCCAGGGCCATCTGCGGCTTGAATTGCAGGGCTCAAACGGAGACAGCCAGATCGTCGTTGACGGCAGCAGCGTCTGGGCATACGACCCAGCCTCCAACACCGTCTATGAGGGGACGCTGCCCAGCCAGCCGTCCGCCGGTGGCGTGTCCGGCACAGGCACGGTGCCGAGCGTCAGCACGATCCAGGCGGCGCTTACGAAGGCGAGCCAGAATGTCTCGCTCTCGAACCCGCGCGCAACCGACATCGGTGGTCAGCCGGCCTATGTGGAGACGATCACGCCGAAGAGCAGCGCCGGGCTGATCGGCGCGCTGCGGATCGGCTTTGATGCCAACCACGCGGTGCCGCTCGAGTTCGCCTTGATCCCCCGCGGACAGACCGCTGCTGCGCTCGCGCTTGAGGCGACGAGCATCAGTTACGGGCCTGTGCCGGCCTCTGTGTTCCAGATCGCTCCGCCCGCGGGCGCGCATGTGGTCACGCTGTCGTTCCCGACGCCCGCCACGAACCCCGCGCCGGACGGCTCGGCGACCGGTGGGTCCGTCAAGGTGGTGGGCAGCGGCCTCGGCTCCGTGATCGTTGCGCAGCATGCTGGCACCACAGGTTCGACTTCCGCCGGCAGCGGTGCGCTCGGTTCGCTGCCGCTGCAGACGGTGAGCATCAACGGGGCCGCCGGCAAGCAGCTGCCGACCTCGCTGGGAACGGTGCTCGAATTCACGCGCAACGGCGTCAGCTATCTGCTCGCGGGCTCGGTGAGCGCCTCCACGATCGATTCGATCGCCCGGGGCCTCTGAGGTCCTGACGCCTTCACGGCAGGCATGAGCGCCCCCCCGATCGAGGTTCGCGGGCTGGTCAAGCGCTACGGCGAGCTGACCGCTGTGGATGGTGTTGAGCTGACCGTGCAGGCGGGTGATGTTTACGGCTACCTGGGTCCCAACGGTGCCGGCAAGACCACCTCACTACGCATGATGCTCGGGCTGATCAGACCGACCGAGGGCAGCGTCCGGTTGTTTGGACGCGACCCGAATGCGACCGTGCGGGCACTTGACGGGGTCGCGGGCTTTGTGGAGGCACCGGCCTTCTACCCCTATCTCAGCGCGCGGCGCAACCTCGAGCTGATGGCCGCCTATGACGGATACGGTGCCTCCAGCCGCATCGACCTCGCGCTTGACACGGTCGAACTTGGGTCCCGGGCTCGCGACCGGGTCGGCGGCTTCTCCCACGGCATGCGCCAGCGTATGGGTATCGCGGCCGCGCTGCTGCGCTCGCCCAAGCTCCTGCTGCTGGACGAGCCCGCCACTGGGCTTGACCCGGCGGGAATGCGCGACATGCGGCGCCTGATCCGCCGTCTGGCCGACGACGGGATGACGGTGCTGCTCTCGAGCCACCTGCTTGCCGAGGTTGAGGAGCTGTGCAATCGCGTGGCTGTGCTGCGCCGCGGCCGGATCGTCTACGAGGGCACGATCGCCGAGCTGGCCCGGGGAGCTGGTGCCAGCTACCGCCTGACCACGACCGACAACACCCGGGCGCGCGAGATCTGCCTGGGCCAGCCTGGGATCGAGGCGGTGTCCACCGAGCACGCTCACATCGTCTTCACCGCCGACGAGCCGGCCGTCGCCGAGCTCTCGCGCGCGCTGGTGGAGGCGGATGTCCTGATCCGCGAGCTCGCGCACCAGACCGTAACCCTGGAGGACCTGTTCTTCTCGCTGACCGAGGGCGACGGCGTCGTCCTTGACCGTCCTGAACCGCTGGTTGTGGAGCGCGCGTCGTGACGGCACTGGCAGCACCCGTCAGGCAGGCCAGCACGGAGGCCACCGGCAAAGCGCCCGGTGTCTGGGCCGTCTACCGCTGGGAGCTCGTCAAGCTGCGCTACCAGAAGCGCACCTATCTCGGCCTGGCGGCCTCGGTGCTTGCACCACTGCTTTTGGTCCTGGCGATCAACCTGCGCTCGGGGGCAGGTCACGGTGATGCCTTCGCCTTCTCCAACTACCTGACGCGCAGTGGCCTGGTCGTACCGCTCGTGATCCTGCTGTTCGGTGCGATCTGGATGTTCCCGCTGATTGTGGCGCTGGTCGCCGGCGACATCTTCGCCTCCGAGGACCACAACGGCACTCTGAAGACGGTCCTCACTCGCTCGCTCGAGCGCCAACAGATCTTTGCGGGCAAGATGCTTGTCGCGGCAACCTATGCGGTCTTCGCGATCATGCTCAGCGGCACCGTCGGCGTGGTTGCAGGTTCGCTGCAATCCGGATTCAACAGCCTCCAGAGCCTTTCGGGGACGATCGTCTCGGCGCCCAAGGGGTTGGAGCTCGTCTACGCGAGCCTGGTCGTCTACCTGATCCCGACGGCGGCGATCGTCGCGATCGGCCTGATGCTCTCCACGCTGACGCGCAACAGCGCCGCCGCTGTCGTGGGCACGCTGATGTTCTCGCTGCTGATCCAGCTGATCGGCATTCTGCCGGGGATGGGGGGTGCTCAGCCCTACCTGCTGAGCACGCAGTTCAACGCCTGGCAGGGGCTGCTGCGCACCCCGACCGATTGGGTCCCGATCATCCGCGCGCTCTGGGTCTGCGCTCTGTACGGCGTCCCGGCGCTGCTCGTCGCGTTCCTGGTCTTCATACGCCGCGACGTGGCCGGCGGCTAGCCTGCTTACGCAGGTCAGCCTGCCTGCACGTCGTGAGCGCTGCCCTGGTTGCGAACCTTCACGATCGCGCTGGCGGCCGCGTCCGGGTCCAGGTAGACGCCGCTGACGCCAAGCGCAGGATCGACCGCCGCGATGGGGCGCATGTGTTCGTCGAGCTCGTAGAACAGCGGGATACCTGT
>JAJZID010000118.1 GCA_021810705.1 Actinomycetes bacterium | reverse complement strand
TTGCGCGCCTCGCGCTCGCCCTCGATGCGGTCGAGCTTCGCGCCGATCGCCTCGACCTCCTGCAGCAGCCGCTCGAGCTTGTCCTCGGTGCGCCCGAGCTGACGGGCCAGGCGCACAACGTCACGGCGCCCGGCGAGGCGCAGGTTGCGCAGCATCAGGTCGATGCCGTCGTTGGTCAGCTTCGTCAGCGCGGCGGCGTTCTCGGCCAGCTGACCGAGCAGCCTGGCGAAGCCCTCCGTGCCGACCAGGTGCTCAGATGCGCGCGCGGCCGCGTCCTCGACCTGCTCGTAGAGCTCGCGGAGCTGCTGCTCGACACCCTGGCGATGCTCACCGCTCCCCTCCGAGCGCGGACTGTCCGGCGCCGGGCTCAAGCTGCTCTCCCGGCGCTAACTGACGCAAACCCCTTGTGGTGGCGCACCATCGCGCCACAAGCCTAGCTCAGATGCAAGCGGTGCGGCCGGTGTGCCTCAGGCGATCGTCCCGAGGCCGCGTGCGGAACGCAGGATGATGCGCGTTTCGGTCCGCGCGACCCCCCGGCCACGGATCGTGCGCACGGTCTGGTCGAGGTCGTCGGCGCTGCGGCAGGCGACGCGGACGTGGTAATCGAAGCGGCCGGTGACGAACGTGATCTCCTGCACCGCGGGGATCTCGAGCATCTCGCGCTCAAAGCGCTCGGAGGTGGTTGTGGGCAGCAGCGCCACGTCGATGAAGGCGTCCAGTGAGCGCCCCACGTTGGCCAGGTTCACGAGCGCCGTGAAGCCGCTGATCACCCCGGAGCGCTCGAGTCGCCGCACGCGGTCGGCGGCCCCGTGCGGGCTCAGGCCCACCTCCTTGCCCAGCTCGGCAAAGGAGATCCTTCCGTTAGCGACGAGCGCATTGAGGATCCGGAAGTCAGTTTCATCCAGTGCTGCCGAATCCGCCAAGTTCTGAAGCCTTCCTTGTTTGATCCTCGTCAGATCAAGATGATTGCACCAGAAACTACTACCCGGAGGGCTGGAGAATGAAGGTTGGTGTTCCGACCGAGATCAAGGTGGACGAGTACCGCGTGGCGATGACGCCGGCGGGCGTGCGGGAGCTGGTCGAGGCAGGCCACGAGGTGTTCGTCCAGCAGGGCGCCGGCAACGGCTCGGCGATCCCCGACGAGGCCTATGTCAAGCAGGGCGCAAGGATCCTCCCCGACGCCGCTGCCGTGTTCGGCGAGGCTGAGATGATCGTCAAGGTCAAGGAGCCCCAGCCGGTCGAGGTCGCGATGCTCGAGCCGCGCCACCTGCTCTTCACCTACCTGCACCTGGCCGCCGACGTCGAGCTGACCCACGGGTTGGTCAAGACCGGCGCGACCTGCATCGCCTACGAGACCGTGGAGGATCGCAACGGCCGCCTGCCGCTGCTCGCCCCGATGTCGGAGGTCGCCGGCAAGATCGCGACCCAGGCGGGCGCCTTCATGCTGGAGAAGCCGCTCGGCGGCCGCGGCATCCTGCTCGGCGGCGTGCCCGGCGTGGCGGCCGCCAACGTGCTCGTGATCGGCGGCGGTGTCGTCGGCTACCACGCCGCCCAGGTGGCGATCGGCATGGGCGCTACGGTGACCGTCTTTGACCGCAACATCGACCGCCTGCGTGACCTGGATGTCGCCTTTGACGGCCGCGCGGACACCCTGTACGCATCGACGCTGGCGATCGAGGAGCTGCTGCCGAGCGCCGACCTCGTGGTTGGCGCGGTGCTCGTCGTCGGCGCCAAGGCACCGCACGTGGTCACCCGCAAGCAGCTCTCGCTGATGAAGCCCCAGGCGGTGCTGGTTGACGTCTCGATCGACCAGGGCGGCTGCTTTGAGACCTCAAAGCCCACCACTCACACCTCACCGACCTACGAGGTTGACGGCATCACCCACTACTGCGTGGCCAACATGCCGGGCGCGGTGCCGATCACCTCGACCTACGCGCTCACCAACGCGACCCTGCCCTACACGATCGACCTGGCCAACCACGGCGCCGCCGCGTTCTTGGCCAAGAGCCCGGGGCATCGCCTCGGCCTCAACGTCGCAAACGGTCATGTCACCTACGAGGCCGTAGCCGCGGTCGCGGGCGTCCCGTACGTCACCCCGGAAGAGGCCCTGGGCCTCTAGCCGCTCGCGCGGCTCTGATCCGCGGAGCTCGAGTGCTGGGGCGGTCCCGCTGGAGCGCCCCAGCACCGACTTCCGTGCCAACGGCAGCTGGCTCAGGCCGAGTCAAAGAGCGCGCCGGGGTCGGGCGGCACGTCAACCGCGTGCTCCAGGAGCGCCTCGAGCGGCACGATCTCAAGCGCGCGCTCGTTGGTGCAGGCCAACACCACGTAGGCCGCCGCTCCGTCCAGATGGGCGCGCAGCCAGTTGGCAGCGGTAACACACCAGCGGTCCCCGGGCGCAAGGCCGGGAAAGGCGTACTGGGGCAGGGGTGTGATCAGGTCGTTGCCGATCTGGCGCTGATGCTCGAGAAACTCCGTGGTCACCACCGCGCAGATGCTGTGGCTGCCGCGATCCTCCGGCCCGGCGTTGCAGCAGCCGTCACGATAGAAGCCGGTGAGCGGGTCGGTGCTGCAGGGTTCAAGCGGCCCGCCGAGGACGTTCAGCGCCATGGGCGAGACGTGCTTTGTTCCGCGGTCACCCCCCGATTATCCCGCGCATCGATCCGACCGCGGAGATAGCGTTAGCGCGATGGCCAGACGCAACTCGCACGACGACCGCCGCAGGCGCGACGCCGCGCGCCGCGCGCGGGCCCGGCGCGAGGCGCGATCTGCCGTCTCCGGCGAGCCGCCGCTGCTGCGTGAGGTGCGCGAGCGGCTGGGGACGGGCGAGCCACTCGACCTCCTGGCCGAGGTCTCGAGCCTGCTCGCCGTGGTCGATCCGCGGCAGCGCAGTCCAATCGAGCGTCGCTTCGGCGGTGAGCAGGACAGCACGCTGACACCGGCCGAGCTGCTCACGACCTTCATCGGTGTCGACCGGCCGGAGACCACGGCGCTGCTTGCTGTGATCGCGCAACTCGGGCTGGACGAGCAGATGCGCGAACGGGCGCGACGGGCCGCCGCGGGCCGGCGCCACGTGCTACCCCCGTGGTTGCGTGAGCTCGACCGCGCCAACGCCTACGCCTGCATCGAGGTCGTAGACGAGCTCGGTGACGGCGAGGACGTGCTCGTGGGCGTGCGTTTGAACGGTGGGCACGAGCTGACGGGCCTGCTGTATGTCGATCACAATCTGGGCTCGGTGGCCAAGGATGGGTTCGTGGTCGGGCGTCCGCTCGCTGAGCTGGCCGAGATGGTCACCGCCGCGACCGATGAGTCCGGTCCCTTCGCCAGTCAGCGTGAGCTCGATGGCGCTGACGCCCGCGCGCGGATGCAGGAGTCGATCGAGCATGGGGCGCTGATGTTCCCGCCGTTTGAGAGCGACACCTGGCCGGTGGCGCGGCCGCTGATCGAGTGGATGATGCGCCTGCTACCCACCGGCGGGCGCAGTTACGAGCGCACCGAGTGGACCGAGCGCTCCCGGCGGGCGCTCACCAAGGCGTTCCTGGCATCTGAGCACGGCCACGCGTTCGATGCCGAGGATCACCGCAGCCTGCTCGAGGAGATCCTCTGGTATGGGACCGACTATGGGCCCTGTGATCCGCTGCACTGGAGCCCGGCCGCGGTTGAGATCCTGTTGCTCGACTGGATCCCACGCAAGCTCGTGGCGCCTGCTTCCTATCTCGCCAAGGCGCCCGAGCTGCTGCGCGCGTTTGTCCGCTACGCCCATGCGCAGCGGGGAATCCGCAAGGTGAGGACAGAGGAGACGCTCGCGGCGATCGACGAGCACGAGCCCGAATACCAGGAGCTGATCCGCTCAGCGCGGCCACAGGGGCCGATGGCGCTGCTGGCGGCGATGGGTGTCGTCGACCCCGACGGCCCCTGGGAGCTGCCTGGCCAGGAGCCGTCCGGGCCGGGCGAGTATCTGATGCGAGTCCTGCTGGCGGAGGTCGGCGGCGAGCAGGCGCTTGCAACGTTGAGCGAGGAGCCACTGCCCGACGAGGACTTCGACTGGTCGGGGATCCCGGATGACACCCATGCAAGGGTCCAGGAGACGCTCGTGCTCTGTGATCGCTGCTGTGAAGAGCTGCTGGACCACGAGTACAGAACCGCCTGCCGGCGCTACCTGGCGATGGTCGCCCGCGGCAACCCCGAGGTCTTCCGCCGGCGCGGCAGCAGTGTCACGGCGGCGGCCGCGGTCTGCTGGACGATCGCAAGCGCCAACGATCTCTTTCACCCGGGCCGCGGCCGCATGCTGGTCAAGGACCTGCTCGCCCACTTCGGAATCATGCAGGGGAGCGTCTCCCAGCGGGCGCTGACGCTGATGAAGGCGGCGGGCGTGCTTGACCGTGACTACTACGGCTCGGCCTGGGACATCCAGCTCGGCACCCCCGACCTGCTGGTTTCCGGTCGCAGGCGGCGGATCATCGAGCTGCGCGAGCTCTACGGGTAGCGCCCGCCGGTCCGCTCAGCTGATCCTGATCGCGCGCCGGACGGTCAGGGCCGTGAGCGTGGACGGGCTCTGGGCGTTCGGTGTCAGGGTTGCGGTGGCGGTCAGCGTGATGGTGCGAGCAGGAGCGCGGCGCGCGCGTCGGCCGCGCCCTGACCTGGGCACGTGTGTTGCGCGCGCGAGCGCGCGCAAAATCCTTCGCCCGGCGGGTGTGAGGCGGATCGCAAGCCGCCGCGGGCCGACCTGGTCGGCCGCGTTGCTCGCGCTCGCGACGGTCAGGAGGCGCCCGCGCAGGCGGGTGGTCCAGGTGAGCGCCAGCATGCCCGGAGCCGGCGCGTCGTAGACGGCGCCGTAGCCGCCCGCGTGCAGCAGGCCGGCGGCGGTCGCGGCGCGCGCGGGTAGCGTGAGCGCTGCGGTCACGAGCGTCCTGATCTGTGGAGCGCCGATCACCGTCGCGGTGACGGTCTGTGGGTGGGTGGTCGTGTTGTAGTGGATGATGAGCGCGGTTGGGGTCGGCGCGAGCGGGTCGCAGGCGCCGAGCCCGACCGCCTGGCCGTTCGCGACCCCGCCAAACGTGCCGATCAGCTTGGTGGCGATGGCCAGCGTGTAGGTCTGGCCGGGCGTGAGCTGGGCGCAGGCAACCTGCGTGTCGGTGTAGCCGTGCGTCAGTGTGAGCGTGGCGCCGTTCAGGCTGAGATCCCCGAGCACCCGCAGCTGCGCGTAGTCGCTGCCGGCCGCCGGGCGGGCGCGCGCCGTTGCCGCGGGCGCGTCGATTGACAGGGCCAGCATGCTTGACGCCCGCAGGGTGACGTTCCCGTAGCTCAGCAAGGTTGCTGCGGGCGCGCTGCTCGGGCCGAGCGTGAGCGTGGAAGCCGAGCCGGGGGTGATGGTTATGGGGCCTGAGACGGTGCCCTCTCCGGTCAGGGTCAGCGAGGCTCCGGAGGCCAGGCTGACGCCGGCGGGCGCCAGCAGCGGCGGCGGTGTCAGCGCGGTTCCGGCGACCGGCTGAACTGGCCCTGGGTTGCTCAGCTCGACCGTGCCGGCGCCCGCGATGCTCAGCGGTCCGCTGTCAAGCTCGGGTGAGGCCAGCTTGACACCGTCCGCGAGGCTCACGTGCAGCGCGTAGCGTGCGCCTGTGACGGCACCCAGCTGCAGCGTCGTCGCCGTGCCTGGTACACCGGCGATGTTCCAGCTCTGCGGCGCAGCGAGCGTGAGCGGCACCGTGAAGGCCGTGTTCAGTGGCGCTCCGGCCGCGGTTGTGCCGGCGCTTGAGAAGCTCAGGCCGCCGGTCAAGCTGATCCCATCACCTGCCGCCAGCGGGCTGACCAGATAGCCGGAGGCGGCATCGATCTGCAGCTCGCCAACGGTCAGCGCCGGGATGTCGTCGATGCCGTAGGCGCACGTCCAGCCACCGCAGCCGGTGCGCAGCGGCGGCAGGGTGAGCGCTGTGACGCTCCCGCTCGGGGCGCTGCCGCCGCTCCAGTTGGCACCGCTGCTCCAGTCGGCTCCCTGGCTCGAGCCGAGCCAGGAGAGGTCGCTGGCTGCGGCCGCCGCAGGTGTGATGAGCAGCGCTGCGCTGGCTGCCGCCAGCGCGCGGCGCAAACGTCCAGCGGCGGTCGGTTGCATGCGGGGCTTCATCTGAGCATCTCTAACCCGTCTCAGCCGTCAAAGTAACGCGCCCGCTTGAGGGCGGCGGCCAGCGGGCCGCCGCCCGAGTTGGCAGCGCCCGACAGCGCGACCAAGCGGGCGCGACTCGCCACAGGCGACCCTGCTAAATTGCCAGCCCGAATGCCGACCACCAGCCAGTTAGTCAACAAGGGCCGCAAGAAGCCCGCCAAGAAGCTTGCCACCCCGGGCCTCAAGTCCGGTAAGGGTCGCAAGACCAAGGTCGCCGCGCCGCAGCGCCGCGGCGTCTGCACGCGCGTGTACACGACAACCCCCAAGAAGCCCAACTCTGCGCTGCGCAAGGTCGCGCGCGTGCGGTTGACCAACGGCATGGAGG
>JAJZID010000117.1 GCA_021810705.1 Actinomycetes bacterium | reverse complement strand
CACGTAGTCGCCGGGATGTAACAGCTCGCCGTTCCAGCGGCCGGCGTAGAGGTCGAGGATCCGGCCGGCCTTCTCGGTGAACTTGCGGTCGCGCGGGAAGATCCAGCAGCGCTACTGCCACGGTTTGATCGCGTCCTCTGAGAGCCAGCGCCAGACCGTGATCCCGGAGATCTGCTCGCAGATTCCGCGTGTGACGACCTCAGCGGCCAGCTCTGAGGAGGACCAGCGCGCGAGCGGCACCTCGCTGTCAGCCGGTCGCTCGCACGCCAGGCGGATCACCTCAGCCCGGACCTGAGGGGGGAAAAGTCGGCGGTCTGCCGCGCCGGGGTCGGTCCTCCAAGCCGGCCAGGCGCTGCTCGAAGAACCGCTTGCGCCACTGCGAGACGACCTCACGACCGCAGCACAGCCGCGCGGCGATCTGGTCGTTGCGCATCCCCTGGGCGGCCATCAACACCATCTGCGCCCTCATCACCTGCCAATACGGCAACGTATACGAGCGCGCCAAGTGCTCCAGCACCTCGCGCTCCTGGTCGGTCAATTCGATCCGATACGGACTGTAACGCGGCATCATCGTCCCTTCCGCGGGAGGATAGGATGCCGCGCAGGCTACGGTCAGGACCGGACGCTAATACGTCGCGTTACTTACGAAGCGCAGCACTAAGGTCACGGGTGCGGGCCTGGAGTGGACCGTGGTGATGATCTCGGAGCTATCGATGCCTTGGAGGTAGATGGATGTGATTCCGAGGTTGGCGTGTTGGCGTTGGATCACGACCCGCTGCGGCCCCTCGTGTGCCATCTCGACGGCGTGAGCGTGCCGGAGTTGGTGTGGCGCGAAGCGCCGTCGGACTCCAGCGGCCTCAGCTGGCCGGCGCAGTTGCTTGCGGGCTGCTGATGCTTCCCACCGTCGCCCGGCGGTTGGTCCGTGGATCACGCAGAACAGCCCAGCGGCCGGCAGCATGGCTCGGGTCGTCAGCCATGGTTCGAGTTGCTCCCACGCCCAGCGGTCCATCCCGATCTCGCGTCGTTTGCCTCCTTTCCCGCGCCGGATGATCACTGCGCCACGGCGGGGATTCAGGTCGGTCTCGGCGAGCGCGAGCGCCTCACTGATTCGCAGCCCGGCACGCCAGAGGATCACGATCAGGGCACGGAGGCGCAGCCCGTCGGGACGCTCGCCGGTGGCGCGCATCACGGCAACGATCTCGTCGATCGTTGGAGGGCCGGCCGGGTGGCGCAGGCCTATGTTGCGTGGCGATCAACCAACGTGGTAGCCCGGGAGGGGCGCGGGAGATCTGGGGTGCCCGGCCGCGTCCAAAGATGTGGATGCCATCGTCTCGTCCTTTCTGTTGTTGCGATGGACGAGCCCAAGCTTTTCGTACTACAATAAGCAGGTGGCGATTCATGAGTCGGCACGCAAACACGGCGTCGCCGACCCAGACATCCTCCACGCGATCGACCATGCACTCGCACTCGAAGACGCCGGCGAAGACCCCGACCGATGGCTACTCATCGGCCCTGACACTGCTGGGAACCTGCTCGAGGTCGTGACTATGATCACCGCCGAAGGCAGCCAGCTTGTGATCCACGCGATGCCGATGCGAGACCAATACCGCAGACTCCTCGGACTATGACCAAACCCTCTAGCCACGGCCACACGCAATCAGGCAGCGAGATCACCGACGAGGTCGTCGAAAAGCTCGCCGCGGAGGCCGAGACCGGCTACGACGTCGACACGCTGATCGCCCGACGCGGCAAACGCGGCCGACCCACCCTCGGGGCCTCGCCAGCGAGCGTTGAGTCCGTCCGGCTAGACTCGGAGCTACGCCAGGAACTGCTGAAGCGAGCCGAGTCCGAAGGCACCACAACCTCCGAACTAATCCGCGAAGCACTCCGGCAATACCTACACGCCGCCTAACGCCCGACGCGCAAGAGAGACAGTCCCGCATTCGTCGCACCGGGAGTATTCCAAGCGACGCAGCGAGATACCAGCTTTGCGCAGAATGGGCGCCTCGGACGCCGGCAGCGGCTCAACCGACGCCGTGGCGCCTAAGGCTGTCGCGCTTTCCACGCGAAAGAGGGCACTCGGATTGTGGGTCGAGCGTGGATGCCTCGAAACAGATGCAGGTGTCCTCGTTTGCGATCGCCCGTCCTGTGAGGGATCGTTGCGAACTGGGCTACGCGGAGCTATCGGGGCCGCGCGCTGCAGAGCATCTTTGATCCCGTATGTCTGGGCTCAGATCACCGCGGAGGATCGAGTAGAGGTAACCGTCGTGATATCCGTCCGGACGCCAGTGTGCGCCGCGGATGATTCCCTCGCGCGTGAATCCAGCCGCCTCTAGCGCGCGCCACTCGGGGACATTCTCAACGTCAGTGTGCGCCTCCACGCGGTTGGTTGTGGTCTGCTCGAACAGGATCTCAGCGACCCGGCGTTGCGCCAGTCGCCCGACGCCACGGCCCCGCCAAGATTCGCGCAGCCAGATGCCGAGCATTGGACAATGAGACTCCGGTGTCGGGCCCCAGTGGTTCCAGTGCCAGCTCACGTAGCCGCAGACCTCATCGTTCTCATCAACGATCACGAGCGCGCCCGAGCCTGCGTAGTTCGGGGTGCTGATGTGGGTCCGTGGCGGCCGTGATCCGAAATCATCGAACCTCGAGTCGCCGCCGGTCAGGACCTGCAAGTCCGAGACCCGTTCAGGGCGCAGGCTGATGCGCGGCGCATCTGGCGATTTGCTCATATCCGGAACGCTACGGCAGTCCAGCACTGAGACAAGGGCAGCGAACCACCGTGGCTCCTCCATGCGGCCGTCGCGGATACCGCGCCGAGCAGGTGACGGTGGTGGGCTTCTGGGATTCTTGTCACGAGCGCGAGGCAGGAGCGTGTTCTGACCCGGTGGGGTGCGGCATATGCCCTGCGGGTCTGGTCGGGCCTGGCTGTCCCGCAGATCGTTCGGTTAGCTACCGGTTCACGGCGAGGTCTGTGCGGAGTCCGTAGCCCCAGCTGCTATGGGGCACGACCAGGAACGTCAAGCCTGTTCCCCCGGGGATGTGGGGCGGTAGCCGTACTTTTCAGACCTCTGCATCGGGGAGACAGGATTTGAACCTGCGACCGCCCGGCCCCCAGCCGGGTGCGCTACCAGACTGCGCCACTCCCCGTGGTGTGGCGATGATAGCCAGCGCGGGGTGGAGCGACGCGCTGGGATGGCTGAAGGCGATCGCCCGGGCGGCAAATGCGTCTTTCATGAAGACGGCCGGGGCCGTTTGCGCGCGCGCTGACGCGGCCCCGCGTCTTGCCCCGGGAGAGCCCTGCGGGCAGCCACGAGCGGCCGACGTGAACCGTCTGCAGACGCTCAGGCGTGGGCCGGCTCGTCCGCCGGATGCAGGCCGACCCGCTCGAGCAGCCGCATGAGCGCCGCGGCGAGCTCGAGCGGACGCTCGAGCGGCGTCATGTGGCCCGTGCGCTCGAGGATCAGGAGCTCGGCGAGATTGGGCAGCGCGGCTGCGATCTGCCGGGCGTGCGCCGGCGGCGTGAGCCGGTCAAGCTCACCGGCCACCACGAGCGTCGGCACGTCGAGTCGCGTGAGCGCGTCGCTCAGGTCCAGGTCGCGCATCGTCTGGCCGGCGCCGGCCCGCAGGTGAGCCGGCATGTGGGCGACCATCGGCTCGATGAACGCCAGCTGCGCAGCGGACGCATCGGGGCCGAAGAGCAGGTGACGGTTCAACGCGCGACTGACCGGGGTTGAGATCGGAAGCAGCGGCTGCTCGCCGGTGATGAGCGCTGCGAGCAGCGTCCGCCGCGCGCGGTCGGGGATGCGCGCCGGCAGGACGCCGGCTGTCGTGAGCAGCTCCGTGACACCTGTGCTGATCAGCGCAGCCGCCCGCATCCGCGCGCTTGCGCCCGCCGAGCCCGCCCAGGCGACAAGCGCCATCGCGCCCATCGAGTGGCCCACCACCACCACATCCCGGCGCGCCGCGCAGCTTGCGGCCAAAACGGCGCCGAGATCCTCGCCATATCGTTCGATCCGCTGATCTGAGACGGCGTCAGCCGAGCTCGCGCCCTGGCCGCGTGGGTCGTAGGCAACAACCCGCAGTCCCCGCCGGATGAGCTCGCGCGTGAGCAGGTCGAAGACCTGCAACTCCTCCGTCCAGCCTGGGATCAGCACCACAGTCGGCGCGCCGCCCGAGCCGAAGACCTCGGCGTGCAGCGCGACCCCATCGTCGGTGCGCACCGTGAGCGGCTCGCCCTCGAGCGGTGCGCTCAAGAGCGGCCAGAGGGGATCCTCGGTCAGAGCCTGCCGATGACGGAGCTCGGCCGCCACAGCAGTACCGGCGCCGGCGGCCGCCACCAGCCCGGCACCGATCCCGAAGCCGCCGATGAGACCACGCCGGTGCGCTTCACGCGGTCGTGACTTCTGCATCCCGAGGACAGTTTATGCTGGACAGTTGAGTATGAACTGCAACAAAAGCCCATCGGATAGCGAGGTAGTGCTTTGACTGCAACCAGCGACGGCGTCTCGCTTGACGAACTCTGCATCGACACGATCCGCACGCTGTCGATGGATGCGGTCCAGAAGGCCAACTCCGGCCACCCGGGAACGCCGATGGCGCTGGCGCCGGTGGCCTACACGCTGTTCACGCGGGCGATGCGTCACAACCCCGCCGACCCGCAGTGGCCAGACCGTGACCGCTTCGTGCTCTCCGCCGGCCACGCCTCGATGCTGCTGTACGCATCGCTCTACCTGACCGGCTATGACCTCTCGCTCGAGGACATCAAGAACTTCCGGCAGCTGCACTCCAAAACCCCCGGGCATCCCGAGTACGGGGAGGTGCCGGGTGTCGAGGTGACGACAGGGCCGCTCGGCCAGGGGATCAGCCACGCGGTCGGCTTCGCGCTGGCCGAGCGGATGCTGGCGGAGCGCTTCAACCGCGATCAGCACGAGGTCGTCAACCACTTCACCTACGTGATCGCCTCCGAAGGCGACATGGAGGAGGGCATCAGCGGCGAGGCGAGCTCGCTCGCGGGCCACCTCGGGCTCGGCAAGCTGATCGTCTTCTTCGACCGCAACCACATCTCGATCGAGGGCGACACCGCCATCGCTTTCACCGAGGACACGCCGCTGCGCTACGCCGCCTACGGCTGGGACGTGCAGGACATCGGTGAGGACGTATCGATCGCGCGGCTCGAGGAGGCGATCGCGACCGCTCAGGGCGTGACCGACAGGCCGAGCCTGATCATGATGCGCACGCACATTGCCTTCGGCGCGCCGACCAAGCAGGACACCGCCGCAGCGCACGGCAGCCCGCTCGGCGAAGAGGAGATCCGCGCCGCCAAGCGCTTCTACAACTTCCCCAGCGAGGAGCCGTTCTTCGTTCCCCCGCAGGCGCTTGAGCACGGCCGCCGGACGCTTGAGCGCGGCGCCGCCCAGCAGCACGAGTGGCAGGAGCGCTTCGAGCGCTACCGTGCCGACTTCCCCGATTCGGCGGCGGAGTTCGAGCGGGTCGTGGCGCGCACGCGTCCTGCCGGCTGGGCCGATGATCTGCCCAGCTACCCAGCCAGTGATAAGGGCGAGGCGACACGCAAGTCCTCCGAGCGCGTCATTCAGTGGGCCGCACAGAAGATTCCCATGCTGGTCGGTGGCTCCGCGGACCTGGCGCCGAGCACGCTGACGCTGATCGATCAGGCGGGGAGCGTCGATCTGCGCAGCTACACCGGGCGCAACCTGCACTTCGGCATCCGCGAGCACGCGATGGGAGCCGTCGTCAACGGCCTGAACCTGCACTACCTGCGTGCCTATGGGGCGACCTTCCTGACCTTCAGCGACTACATGAAGGGCTCGATCAGGCTCGCGGCGCTGATGCGCCTGCCGTCGATCTTCGTTTTCACCCACGACTCGATCGGGCTTGGTGAGGACGGCCCCACCCACCAGCCGATCGAGCAACTGGCGCACCTGCGGGCGACACCGAACATTTCGGTGATCCGGCCCGCAGACGCCAACGAGACGGCACTGGCGTGGCGTCACGCGATCAACTCCACCGACCATCCGGTGGCGCTGATCCTCTCGCGCCAGAGCATGCCGACGCTCGACCCCGCAAGAATTCCCGCCGATGCCGTCGAGCGCGGCGCCTACGTGCTGGCGGACACGCCCCCTGCCGAAGGCGGTCCGCACGTGATCCTGATCGCCACCGGCAGCGAGCTGCAGATAGCCGTGGCGGCTGCCGCGCTTCTCGCCCAGGAGGGCATCGCCGCCAGGGTCGTCAGCATGCCCTGTGAGGACCACTTCGCGGCTCAGGCCGCCGAGTACCGCGACCAGGTGCTGCCGCCCGCGATCCGGGCGCGCGTCTCGGTCGAGGCCGCCGCGACGTTTGGCTGGCACCGCTGGGTGGGAGATCTGGGGGAGACGGTCGGCATGGAGGGCTTCGGCGCCTCGGCGCCCGCCGGCGAGCTCTACGCGCACTTCGGGATCACGGCCGAGGCCGTGTCCGCCGCC
>JAJZID010000116.1:5007-6495 GCA_021810705.1 Actinomycetes bacterium | reverse complement strand
CGGTGTTGGGCGAAAGGCGCGCCGTGCGCCCGAGCTCCTGATAGGTCACACGCGCGTCGCGCAGCAGCTCCTTGACCAGGATCCGGTCTATGGCATCCACGCCCCTATGATCGCAGAAATCTAGGGAAAGCGCGATATCAGTCGCGTATTCCACGACAATTTTCGCCCTATCGCCACCCAGTCCTCAGGAAAATCGGCCAATTTTCGACGATAATTTTCGTAATGACCGTCCTGCTGCGCATCGGGCTCACGCCGATCGCCTTCGCCCTGGTGACATGGGCGCAGGCGAGCTTCGGTGACCGGATCGGCGGGCGCCTGATCGGTCTGCCGGTCACGACCGGGCCGTTCCTGCTGGCCGTCTGCCTGACCTCGAGCCGCCTGACGGCGACGCACGCGGCGATCGGCGTCACCACCGGCCAGATGGCGGTGATCGTGTTCTGCGTCGCCTACGCGTGGCTGGCACGCAGCGCAGCGCCGGTGACGACCACGCTCGCTTCGCTGACACTCGCGCTGGGCTCGGTGCTCGCCCTGAGCTGGCTGCACGGACCCTGGCCATTGGCAGCGGCAGTGTGGGCGGTGATCGGCGTGAGCCTGTTGCTCTGGCCATGGCCGGCGCGTCGGCCACCGGTCCCAGCGACGTCCGGAACGGGTGCGCGCGGCGCCGACCGGCCGCCGTCCGCGCAAACGCCGACAGACACGCCAAGCGGCCGGCCGGCCGGCTCAGCGAAGCTCAGCCCCGCCCTCACCCGCGCCCTGATCTCCACCTGCGTGGTCGCGACGATGACGACGCTCGTGCCGGTGCTCGGCGCCCGGCCCGCGGGCGTGCTCACCTCCGCCCCGGTGCTGCTCTCGATCATCCTGCCCAGCACCCACCGGCTCCGCGGCGCTTCCGGCGCCGCGGAGGTCGCGCGCGGCACGATCGTTTCGATGGCGGCCACGATCTCGTTCTCCGCTGTGCTCGCCACCTGCCTGCCGCGCATGGCGGTTGCGCCGGCGCTGCTGCTGGCGGCCGGAGCGCTCGTCACGCTGATCGTGGTGACACCACTGATCGAGCGCGCACTGCTCCAGGCCGGCTCAGCCCTCAGCCGGCCCGAGCCCGTGTTCTAGGACGCCCTTGACGCCAGCGTCAAGGGCGTTGAGACGGTAGAGGGCAAGCGCCTCGGGCGAGCCAAAGCGGCCACCCGGAAGGCCCGCCGCGCCGTGGTGGGCCATCACGCAGTGCAGCAGCGCCAGCCGCCGCGAGTCATCGAGCGCTTCGCCGAGCGCGGCGAAGCGCTCGCCGAGCAGCTGCTGGCCGAGCGCCAGGTGACCGAGCAGCCGGCCCTCGTCGGTCAGACCGATCTCCGCCGTGTAGGTGAACTCGCGTGTGCGACCGATGTCGTGCACGATCGCGGCGGTCAGCAGCAGGTCGCTGTTGAGCCGGCGGTGCAGGTCGCAGAGCTCCCGAGCCAGTGTCGCGACCGCGACCGTGTGCTCGAGCAGGCCGCC
>JAJZID010000116.1:0-4997 GCA_021810705.1 Actinomycetes bacterium | reverse complement strand
GGGGGTGCGCCGGAAGTCGGCGCGCAGCTGCACGTCAGCCATGAGCGTGTCAAGCAGCGTCCTGTAGCCGGGGTCATAGACCTCTGAGGCCAGGTGCTCGAGGAAGCCGTCGAGCTCCTCGAAATCTCGGTAGGCGACCGGCAGGAACGCCTGGGTGATCGCCTCGGTCGGAGCCGCGCCGTCTGGTTCCTGGCGGCGGATGTCGGCGACCTCCACGACCAGCTCGTCGCGGAAGCGTTCGACCCGGCCGATCACCCTGACGATGTCGCCGCGCTCGAACAGGCCGGCGAGCTGGTCGGCGTCGCGGAAGGCGCGGGCCTGGACGCTGCCGCTGCGATCACGCAGCTCGAGCGCCAGGTACGGGCTGCCGGTGCGCGTCTTGCGCCGATCCTTGCGCACACACGCGTAGACGCCTCGTACCTCGTCCCCGGCACGCAACGAGCTGATCGTCGGTTCTTCGCTCACAGCGCCATGATGTACGGTGAGTCGGATGCAGCCCCTGAGATGGAACTACCGGCCCGACCAACTGCGCGCACCGGCGCTCGTCTGCGGCTTCCAGGGTTGGAACGACGCCGGCGACGCCGCTTCCTCGGCAGTCAGCTTCGTCGCCGAGTCGTTGGCTGCCCGTGAGTTCGCGACGATCGACCCAGAGGAGTTCTACGACTTCCAGGCCACCCGGCCGCGGATCAAGCTGGGCGATGGACAGGGGCGCGATGGACAGGGGCGGACGATCGAGTGGCCCGAGGTGCACCTCTACGAAGCCCGCCTGCCGCGCGCGCCGCGCGACCTGGTCCTGCTGACGGGCCACGAGCCGTCGTTTCGCTGGCGCACGTTCACCGGCCTGATCGTTGAGCTGGCGGAGGCGATCGGCGTGCAACTGGTGGTCACGCTCGGCGCGCTTTTGGCCGACGTGCCGCACACGCGCCCGGTCTCGGTGACCGGCTTTGCCACCGACCCCGCGCTGGTCGCACGACTCGGCCTCACCGAGTCCTCCTACGAGGGCCCGACCGGCATCCTCGGCGTGCTGCACGACGCCTGCCGGAGCGCCGGTCTGCCATCGGCGAGCCTCTGGGCTGCGGTGCCGCACTACATCGCCGCCTCCCCCAACCCGAAGGCGTCGCTGGCGCTGATCCGCAAGCTCGAGGGCCTGGTCGGCGTCGTGGTCGACGCGCGCCAGCTGGAGTCGGGCGCCGCCGAGTACGAGCGCCAGGTCAATCTGGCGGTGGCGCACGATCCGGACGTGCAGGCGTTTGTCGAACGGCTCGAGCAAGCCGCCGGCGACGAGCCACCGGAGCGCTTCGAGCTGCCCTCCGGCGAGGCGATCGAGCGTGAGCTGCAGCGCTTCCTGCGTCAGCGCGGCGGCGAGCAGCCGAGCTGACGCACCGCCCAACCACGTACCACGATCCAGCGGGAGGCGTCACGCTCACGACCGACGACATCGACGCGCCTCACCCAGCGCTCAGCGCTCCACGGCCGGGCACAGCAACCGGTAATCGCACAGCCGGCAGGTGCGGGCCGACGGCGTCGGCTCGAACTCCTGCGCGCGGATGCCCTCGGCCACCTCACTGGCCACCCCGGCTACCCACTGCACCCGCTGCGCGTCGGCGGTGACCGTGAGCTTCTCGTCGTCCAGCAGGTAGTGGTAGGCGCCACGCGTCGCCTCAAGGCCCCACGCCTCGCGCGCCGCGAGCGCATACAGCGACAGCTGCACGTCAGCCGCCAGCGCCGCAGCTGACTTCGGGCGGCCGGTCTTGTAATCGATCAGCTCGTGCTCGCCTGATGGCAGCCTGTCGACCCTGTCAACGCGGCCTCGCACCAGGTGTCGACCCAGCCTGAAGCTGAACTGGCGCTCGAACCAGACCGGGGTGGCCTGCTCGCGCAAGCAGCGCTCGTGATAGCGGGTCAGCGCCACGGTCGCTTTGCGGTAGAGCTGGCGCTCCTCGTCCGTGTCGCCGAGCCCCGCGCGACGCCAGCTGCCGTCAAGCAGAAAGAGGAGCCCGGCCAGCGGGCCGGGCTCCCCGTCGGTCTGTGCGTGATAGTGCTCGAGCACCTGGTGCACGACGATCCCGAAGCGCTGGTACAGCGTCGGCTCCCGTGGGATGCGGAAGACACGCGCGAACTTGTAGCGCAGCGGGCAGGCCCGATAGGTCTCGATGTCGGTGGCCGAGAGGATCACGCCGCCGTCGCGGATCGGCAGGAAGCGCTCCAGCGAGGGCTCCTCGCGGGAGCCGGCTCCAGGTGAGAGGCCGTGCGCTCCGCCCCGCATGTCGAGCAGCCGGTCGTCGAGCGGCGAGCTCACGAGGATCTCGCGCTGCTCGGCGGTGACAGCCTGGCCGATGCGGGCGTTGATGTCTGGCAGCGCGTCACCGACGCCGTGGCCAGGATCGCTCTCGCTGCGCGCGATCAGCGCCGCCACCTTCAGCAGCTCCAGGTAGCGAACCACGGCGTGCGAGATGTCAAGGTCGGTGTCCAAGCGCAGCTCCGCCAGGCGGCCGGCCGTGCGGCTGGTGCCGTCGAGCAGCTCATCGCGCAGTTTGCGATAGGTCGCCTGCAGCGTCTCGCGCGGTGCGAGCTGGTCCTCCGAGCGCTCCTGCCAGCTCGCCCCGAGCCGCTGGCGCGCTCGCTCGATCTCTGCAAGCGGCCGCGTGGCGCCATCCGCCGCATAGCAGAGCACAAGCCGCTCGCGAGCGCGCGTGACCGCGACATACAGGCGTTGACGCAGGTGCGCGCGGCGTGTGTCCGGACCGTCGGCCGGCAACCGCTCGCTGAGCAGCCCGTCCGGCACCGGCTCGCTGTCAAGCGACGCCGCCGAAATCAACGAGTCGCTGCACCCGAGCACGAACACGTGGCTGGCCTGAAGTCCACCTGCCTGTTCGATCGCCAGCACCTGCACGCAGCCGCCACCGTTGCCCGTGGGCTCCTCCTGCTCGCTGGCGCCGAGCCGGGCGAGCGCGCACACGGAGACAGCGAACTCCCGGGCCGTCGCCTGCGGCAGGCGCAGCGTCTGCGCGGCCGCGAGCTGCTCAAAGCGCGTCAGCGCCCGCATCCGTGCCACCACCTCAGCGCTGGCCGCAAACAGATGTTGGTTGCGCAGACCGAGCCGCTCGATCAGCTGGTGGACGTAGAGGTCCGGCCGCATCGTGTCCAGGCCGACGACACCCGCCTGCTGCAGTTTCAGGAACAGGCCAATGCGCTCGCGGGCCTCCGGTGGCACCTGCGGTGACTGCGTCGCGGCGGCCAGCGCCGAGACCATGTCGAGCTTGCGACGCCGCGCGATCTGAGTGCAACGGGCGATGTCGAGCGAGTGCAGATCGATCGGCGGGCGCGCGAGCGCCCGGACCACCGCCAGCGCATCCCCTGGATCGGTCAGCAGCCGCAGCCAGGCGAGAAGGTCGCGGATCTCGGCCCGCTGGTAGAACGAGCGGTCGCCGATCAGCCGGTGTGTGACGGCCCGCTCGGCCAGCGCGGCCGCGAGCGCCTGGCCCTCGCGCACCACGTCGGGAACGAGCACGAGGATCTCCTCAGGCGCGATCCGCTGATCGTTCAGGAGCCGCTGCACCTCGGCGGCGACCGTGCGCGCCTGAGCGCGTTCGCCATCACAGCGCCAGAACCGCACGTTGTTCGAGCCGGTGGACTCGACGTCGACCGTGTCCTCGCCGCCACCCCACAAACCGCTGCCAGCGGGGCCGCCGTCAGCCTCGCTGACGGCGCTCGCGACCTCCCAGACCGCCGGAGGGCAGCGCCACGTTCCCGGCAGTGACACCACCCGCGTGTCCGGGCCCTTGAACCACTCAAGCCGGGCCGTCCCGGCACCCCGAAAGCGCCGTGCGGCAGCGTGCGGGTCACCGGCCACGGTCAGCGCCCCCGGCGCGAGCGCCCGCGCGAGCGCGGCCTCGGCCAGGCAGAGCTCCTGAGCGTCGTCAACCAGCACCTGCCCAAAGCACGGCGAAGCCGGCGAGGCCGTTGCCAGCAGCGCAGTCGCAGCCCGCACCGCGTCGTTCTCGTCGCGCACCCCGAGCTCGCGGAGCATGCGTTCGTGCGCAGCAAAGAGCGCCGCAAACTCACGCTCGCGTGGGTCACCCTGGTTTTGCGCCCAGGCAGCGAAGCGCTCAGCATCGATCAGCTCGGATTTGAGGCGGTCGATTCTGCGCACGAGGGACTGAAGCAGCGCCGTGCGGTTGCCGGCGAAGTCGTGCTGCTCAAGTCCCAGCTCGTCGCCGCGCTCGACGAGCATCGCCAGCCGCTCGCTGCGGTCGAGCGTCGGCACTGCTTGCTGCTGCCAGATACCTACACGGCGGCGCAACACCTCCACCGCCAGATCACCAGCGGTCCCCACCACCAACTCGGGCCGCAGACCGTCGAGCTCGCGCTCAAGGGCCGCCTGCGCCGCCACCGCACGAGCACCGGAGGGCACGAGCAGCGCGATCTCGTGGATCCCCACGCCGTGCTTGACCAGCCAGAGAAAGCGGTCCTTCAGCAGCCGCGTCTTGCCGCTGCCGGCACCACCGAGCACAAGCAGCGAGCCACCTCTGTAGCTGACGATCTCTGCCGCCTGCGCGGCGCTGGCGACTGGCTCACTCACCCGGTCTGACAGCATAGGATGACGATGAGCGAGCCCACAGGCATATCTCCGGCCGATTGGCTCGAACTCTGCCGCGCAGCCACAACGCGGATCGCCGCCATGCTGGCCGCAAAGACGAGCACCACCGAACGGGCGCTTGAGACGGGCACGACTGGCGGTGGCGGCGACCGCACGCTGGTGATCGACGCGGCGGCGGAGGCGATCGTGTTCGACGAGCTCGCGCGTCTGAGCGAGCGTGGCGTGCGCTTTCGCACGGTCTCCGAAGAGCGCGGCGAAGCGAGCTTCGGCGCCCGCGAGCCGGTGGTCGTGATCGACCCGATCGACGGCTCGCTGAACGCCAAGCGCGGGCTTTCACCATATGCGCTGTCGCTGGCGGTCGCGACCGGTGAGACGATGGCGGAGGTCAGCTTCGGCT
>JAJZID010000115.1 GCA_021810705.1 Actinomycetes bacterium | reverse complement strand
AGTAGAGCCTACGTGCCCAGCGGGACAGACCGGGCCCGCGACCGGCCGACGGTGGATTACCGACGCGTGGCGCTCAGGCGTACGTGGGGACGCGGCCCGACGCGGTGGCGCTCGTCGGCTGGGGCGGCGGGCGGCGCCCCGGCGGGCGCCTTTGCACGCAACGGGGCGATCCGCGCCATCAGCGTACGGGCTGCGTCGATCACCAGCCCGCGGTCATAGGTGGTCGTGAACTCGAAGCGCCGCTCGCGGTCAGGCCCCGTGTCACCCAGGTCCCTGGCAACCAGCGCACCGGCAAAGTGAGGGCCGACGACCGCGACACTCCACTCACCGGCGAGCGGGTCGGTCGCGGCCAGCGGCGCACCGCGCACACCGCGGGCGGGCTCCTCGGAGAGACCGACGCCCAGGGCGGCGCAGAGGCTCGCGGTGCGGGCGAGCGTCTCATAGCGTCTGGCGGTCGCGGGCGTGAAGTGGACCGCGTCCTGGAAGGCGGAGAGGATCACGGCACCCTCGCCGATCTTGAGCGCCCGGTGCTCCAGGTGGTGGGTCATCGGCAGCAGCAGTTCCTTGGTGGCCACCTCGATGCTGCGCCCGGGGCTGACGACGGCAAACGGAGTGCTGCCGGTGCGCTGCGCCCGTACCACGGAGCGGTGGTGCCGGGTCGCCTGACGCACAGGCGGCAGATCCGCAGGACGACCCCACAGCCAGCCCTGCCCAAGTGTCGCACCAAGCGTCCTTGCGATCGCGGCGTGCGTCTCCGTTTCGATCCCCTCGGCCAGGACCGCGGCCGCCGTGCGCTCGCGCTCCGCGGCGACCGCGCTGACGATCGCCGCCTGATCCGTTGAAGGCCGCTCCTGCACGAGCCTGAGGTCCAGCTTGATGACGTCGGGCTCAACAAACGGCAGAAGTGCCAGCGAGCGCACATCGGCACCGAGGTCGTCGAGCGCGATACCGCAGCCCTCGCCACGGCCGGCTGCCACAGCTGCCGCCAGCTCGGCCGGGCGGTCGGTGAGCGCGCGCTCGGTTATCTCGAGCACCAGGTCAAGCTCGACGAGCGCCCGCGACCAGATCTCCGCGTATCGCGCCGGGCAGCCCTCACCAAGAGCCGAGGGCTCACAGTTCAGGAAAAGGCTGCGGCTGCGCCCAAGGCCGGCCTCGAGCGCCGTTTGCACAGCCGTGATCCGGCACAGCCAATCGAGTTCGACGACGCGCCCCGCGGCGTGCGCGGCAGCGAACAGCGCATCGGGCCACTCGAGGCTCGACCCTCGCGGTCCACGGCTGAGCGCCTCGTAGGCGATCGTCTCGGCGCTGGCGATCTCGACTATCGGCTGAAAGACGGTCTGCACCAGGCCTGTCTCGAGGATCCGGTCGAGCTCCGCCAGGTCCGGCGGCGCAGGCGCACGCGCAAACGCAGACGCAGACGCAGACGCAGACGCGGACGGCAGGCGGCGAGCACCGCCAGACTCGCTGCGGTGGATGTGGAAGGCGTTCTTGCCCGAGCGCTTGGCGACATACATGGCGTGGTCTGCGTGCCGCAGCAGATCCTGCGCGGAGGTCGCGTCACGCGGATAGCTGGAGACGCCGACGCTTGCGCTAATCCGCAACGCACCAACTGATAGTGCAGTCGGCTCACGCAGCGCGCCGACCACGCGCGCTGCGACCTGCGTGGCACGATCGGCGAGCGCCGCCCCACCCGTCAGCAGGATCACGAACTCGTCGCCGCCCCGGCGAGCCAGCAGGTCGCGCGGGCGCACGACCGACCGCAGGCGCTCTGCGACGGCGAGCAGCAGCTCGTCGCCGACAAGGTGACCGTGCACGTCGTTGACGTGCTTGAAATCGTCGATGTCGATGAACAGCAGCCCAACCTCGCCGCCGCTGCCGGCTGCTCTGACCGCGGTTTCCAGCTCGCGTTCGACAGTCGCGCGGTTCGCGAGGCCCGTCAGAGTGTCGAAGTAGGCGAGCTCCCTGACGCGGCGCTCGGCGGCCAGCCTGGCCGTCACGTCCTTTTGCACCCCGAGGTAGGCCACAACCCGCCCGCTCTCGTCGCGCTGCGGGGCGAGCGCCACCTCATTCCAGAAGCTCGTGCCGTCGGCGCGGTAGTTGAGCAGGGTGACGTAGGCCTCCCGCCCTTCCGCGATCGCCCGACTCAGCTCTGCCACCGCCTCGGGGTCGGTTTCGGGGCCCTGCAGAATGCTGCACTTGCCGCCGATCACCTCC
The DNA here is from genome assembly GCA_021810705.1 of Actinomycetes bacterium. Taxonomy (GTDB): domain Bacteria; phylum Actinomycetota; class Thermoleophilia; order Solirubrobacterales; family Solirubrobacteraceae; genus Palsa-465. Next base: position 4,327 of record JAJZID010000115.1, on the reverse strand, counting down.
TGCGCCCGGTAGCCGGTCAGCTCCTCAAAACCAGGGCTGACGTAGGTCAGCGGGAAACCGGGCACGGTCGCATCGGCGATCACAACACCCGCGATCTCGGCGGCCTGATCCGTCATCTCCCTTTCTATCGACAGCGCCCGACGGTTGTTTTAGCCCGCTCTCCGGCGGGCTCGCCGCTGCTTCGCCCGCCGGCCCGAGGCGGCGGCGCTCTGGTATAAGCTCTCTGGCGTGATCGAGTTCGCTGGAGAGCACGGCGCACGCGCCCTGGCTCATCTGCGCCAGGATCCGGTTGTCTGGCTGACGACCGTGTCCCCGGCCGGCGCACCGCTGCCAATGCCCGTCTGGTTCGTCTTCGATGGGCAGGAGTCGCTCCTGATCTACAGCATCAACGGCGCCCGGGTGCGCAACGTCGCCGCAAACCCGCTGGTGGCACTCAGCTTCCCAAGCGACCCGGAGGGCACTGACGTGGTCGTCTTCGCGGGCGAGGCGAGGATCGACCCGGCCAGCCCTCCGGCTCACCGCAACGCCGCCTACCTCGAGAAGTACGAGCAGCGGATCGGCGGCCTGGAGATGACCCCGGCGAGCTTCGCCGAGACCTACGACACACCGATCCGCATCCGCCTCACCCGCTTGCGCGGGCAGTGAGCCGGGCTGCGCGCCAGTAGGTCATCGGCTCGCTCGGAGCGGCGTCGTTGCGACGCTCACCAGCCTCGCCACCCCGCTCACCGATCGCTGCGCGAGCAGGTCGCCGTCGTCCTGGGCGGATCCCTCCGCCAAGGGTGACGCTGGACGTCCGTGCCGTTGCTTGTCCCTACGATGGAACCGTGGCAACAATGCAACCAGCGCCTCCAGCGTCCGGGGTGGGCCGGGCGCCAGCGGGCGCCCGGCCCTCGGCCCGATCGTGATGGGCGACCACCTGATCGTCTTTCACTCTGCTGTGCGGGCTTGCGCGGGCTATAGCCGCCATGAGGCGCCATCGATCCTGTTGGACGGCTCCTCGCTGGCGAGCGAAACCGAACACGGTCGCGCGGTCGCCGCGCAGCTGACACGCCGCCACGGGACGCTCGCGGAGGCGATCGATGCCGGGGTGTTCGGACTTGCCGCCGCCGGGTTGCCCAAGAGCATCCAGCGGCAGGCGCGAGCTGCGTGTGAGGACTACTTCTACCGCCGGCTCGAACTGACACCAACCCACAGTCTCAGCGGACCCCGAGAGCCGGTCGAAACGCTCGAACTGATGCCCGAGCCGATGTACCGCGCGCTTGAGCAGATCGTCGACCTTGTCGTCGACGGCGAGTACGAGGAGCTGTGCGCGGCGTCCGGTAACCGGCTGAGGGTCGAGGACCTGCGCCGCCGCGTCGAGGACGACTGTCCCGAGCCGCTGGTGCTGGCGCCGCGCGAGGGCTACCAGGTCGAGGCGATCACCCGCTCAGATGACCCCGACCTGCCAGGGTGGACGTACTTCCTGGAGCTGTGGACCGAGGACGGCCCAGCGCGCCTGCACATCGAGGGCGAGCTCGAGGAGTCCGGTGAGCGGTTCACGGCAACACTGTGGGACATCCTGCCCTGACGCATCAGCCCCTGGTGGGAGCGGCTGGGCACGAACGCGCGGAGCGCCGCAGCTCCAGGCATTAAACGCGGAAAGCCCACCCGTGAGTGGACTCTCGGCCATCAGAAGATCAGGCGGCTTTCGCGGGAAGGGGACATTCAGGTGAAGGTCTCGCCCTCGGGTTGCCATCGCTATCTGACCATCCGATCGTAGCGCACCCGCATTCGACCGGCCAGACTCGACCGACCCACGGCGGCTGTTGGCGGTAGCGTCGTGACGCCAGAAGGTGCCGTGAACCCGGCGTCCCAGACAACAGCGGCCCCATCAGCGAAGGCCGCACGCCCAGCCACCACCCTGCACGGGCAGGCGCGGCCAGACCAGCTTTCCACGCTGCTGCACAGCTCAAGAGCGCGAAACGCCAGCATTGCTAGCATTGCTTGCTGGATGAAAGGAGCGGTGATCAGTGTCAACCCTCACGGTCCGCAACCTCGATGACGACCTCAAGACGCAACTACGCGTTCGCGCCGCGCGCAACGGACGCTCGATGGAAGCCGAAGCAAGAGAGATTCTCCGAACGTCGCTGAGCGCTGAGCCGCGCACAGGTCTCGGAACTCAAATCCATAATCGATTCGCTGGCCTGGGTCTCGATGAAATCGTGATCCCACCGCGCGATGAGCTCCCGCGCGCACCTGATTTCGCAGCGTGATCGTTCTTGACACCAACGTCGTCTCGGAGCTCGCCAAACCAACACCCAGCTCCGTCGTTGTCGCTTGGCTGGACGCGCAGGACGGGCTCGCGATCGCGGCGCCAGCGCTGGCAGAGTTGCGCTTCGGCATCGCCCGACTCCCAGACGGTGAGCGAAGAACAACACTGAACGAGGCGATCGATGGCTTGGTGGCCGATGATCTCGACGGCCTGGTGCTCGCCTTCGACAGGGCATCCGCCGATGCGTACGGCCTGATCGCCGCCGCCCGCGAACGTGCCGGCCGTCCGATCGGGATCGCCGACGCACAGATCGCGGCGATCTGCTTGGTCCGTAACGCCGTTCTCGCGACACGAAATGTCAGAGACTTCCTCGACACAGGGATCGAGATCATCGATCCCTGGGATCCACCAGACACCGACGAGTAGGCCTGCCTGCGCACACCGGCGAAGTCGACCCCGCACCCGCATCGATCGCCGCAGGCGAATACCTGCCCGCAGACCGACGGTTGCGCTTCGCCCGGAAAGTTGAGCGTGAGCATGACCGGCCAGGAAGCTGCCAGCCAGCGGGATCTCTTCGATGACGCACATCAACGCCAGTGCGTCGCGCAGTCGCTCGACACGCGAGGAGCGCGGAGCTATCTCGGCAAGCACGACGGCGCCAAGCACCAGCGCCCCGTGCTCAGGCGGTAATGCTGGACAGTCTCACCGAACCCCCGCAGGCAGCGGCCTCTGGTCGGCTATCGCCCTCGCGAATCGACACCGTTCAGCCACGCGACCGCATTGTCGAGGAAGCATCATCGAGGCGAGGCCCTCTGCGGAGGGGCACTCGATTCGGTAGCCAAACCTGGTAGCCAAACCGGTCAGTGCACCACCTGCGCCAAGGCGGAGGAGAGAAACGCCCTGCTATCGCGCGTTTCTGGAAGTACCCCCAGCCGGGCTCGAACCGGCGATCTCCTCCGTGAAAGGGAGGCGTCCTGACCACTAGACCATGGGGGCGCGAAGCCCCATTGTATGGCCGGTGACCGGCCAGCCCGAGCGACCTCGCGGGCGGCGCCGCGGGTCGGGCGAGCGGCCGCGCGGACCACCGCTCGACCACAGGCGTGGGTATGGCTGCAACTACAGTCAGACGTAGACCAGCATGACCGCGCCCGTCCAGCCAGACCCCCGCTCACCTGCCATCTCGAATGACGCACACGCAGCGCCGGCACTGGCCCTGCCCCTGACGGGGGCAACGATCGACCGAGCCAGTGAACTGCGTGATGACCGCAACGAGATAGCGCGCCTGCTGGAGGAACCGCAGGCCGCCGTGCTGGGAGCGAGCGCCGACCGCGTGCTGATCGCCGACTCGCCGCGCCCGCACCTGCTGCGCCGCCCGCTGGCCGGCAACATCAACCCCCACCAGCCGATCCTGCTCGGGATCGATGGCGGCGCGCCGCTGTTCGCAGCCGACCTCGACGATCCCGAGGCCGCGAGCCTCGCAAGTGACACGGGCCTTGGCCGCCTCGTCACCCTGCGCGAAGCCGGCCTGCTGCTGCCGCAGGCCGAAGGCGGGCTTGCGGCCTACCTCGTCGCGCTGCTCGGCTGGCATCGCAATCACCGCTTCTGCGCGCGCTGCGGCAGCCCGACCCGGGTCACTCAGGCGGGCCTCGCGCGGCGCTGCCCAAGCTGCAACGCCAGCCACTTCCCGCGCACCGACCCGGTCGTGATCATGCTCGTTGACGACGACTGTGGCCACGTCCTGCTGGGGCGGCGGATCGGTTGGGAGGCGGGGCGCTTTTCGATCCTGGCAGGCTACGTGGCACCCGGCGAGACGCCCGAGGAGGCCGTGCTGCGCGAGGTCCACGAGGAGTCCGCGGTCCGCGCGCATGCGCCGCGATACATCGCCTCGCAGCCGTGGCCGTTCCCGGCCTCACTGATGCTGGGCTATGAGGCGAGCGCCGCGCCGGACAGCGCGCAGCAGCCGCGCCCACAGCCTAGCGAGATGGTCGAGGTGGCGTGGTTCAGCCTCGACGAGGTGCGCGCAGCCACTCGTCTCGAGGACCACCCGGCGGGCAACGGCCGCAGCGGCGGTGCGCT
>JAJZID010000114.1 GCA_021810705.1 Actinomycetes bacterium | reverse complement strand
ATGGATGGCCTGGATCGCTCCGCCGGTGCCGTGGCCGCGGTCGCAGGGCCGCGTAACCCGGTGCTCGCCGCGCGCGCGGTGATGGAACACTCCGAGGCGGTCCTGCTGGTGGGCGAGGGCGCCCTGGGCTTCTGCCGGGCTCACGGTGTCGCGTTCGAGGAGCCCGACTACTTCTACACGCAGCAGCGTTGGGAGGCATTGCAGCGCGAGCTGCGCCGCCGTGAGCGTGGCGGCCCCGACCAGCGCGACGCCGCGGACCTGCACGGAACCGTTGGCGCGGTGGCGCGCGACTGTCACGGCAACCTGGCCGCGGCGACCTCGACCGGTGGCCTGACGGCCAAGGCCCCGGGCCGCGTCGGCGACTCTCCCGTCTTTGGCGCCGGCACCTGGGCCGAGAACGGAACCTGTGCGGTCTCGGCAACCGGCGTCGGCGAGGTGTTCATCCGCTACGGTGCTGCGCACGAGATCGCCGCGCGGATGCGGATCGGCGGACAACCGCTGGAGACGGCAGCGGCAGATGTGGTCGCCGAGCTGCACGAGGTGTCCGGCGAAGGGGGCCTCATCGCGGTCGACGCGTCCGGTGCCGTCGCGATGCCGTTCAACTGCCAGGGCATGTACCGCGGGACGATCGGTGCGGACGGGGTTCCACGAACGGCCATTCACCGAGAGGGGTTGACGGTCGCTGCCGTGGCGTGACCACGCGAGCGCTGGGTGCGAAACCAGGGAAGCGACGAGGCCCGGTCGGGGATCTGCATCTCGTCTGAAATCGAGGGTACGGCCGGCATCGTCGACTGAGGCGGGCGTCGACTCCTCCCTCGTCAACGATTCGCACTGGATCATGCATGAGCTTTGACCCGGCGAGCTCCACCATGACGCGTCCTGTCTGTCGGGCAGAGCGCCCTTGAGCTGAGCCGTGGGGTTCGGTCCGCGGCTGCGCTCACCGCTTGTTGCGCGGAATCTGTTTTGCCGGTCGCTGGCGTGCGCGCGAGAATTGGTGGGTGGTCACGGAGCCTTTGATAGAGGCGCATCCGTCTGGCGAGTACCTGGTGTTGACGGCGGCTGGGGACAGGGAGCTTCAGCTCACGTTTGCGCGGCTGCCGGGTGTGCGTCTGGTTGATAGCCAGGCTGGGCGGTGGATGCTGCCGATGATCCCCCGGGTTGCGCAGCAGTTGCGGCAGCTCGTCGGTCGGGTGGCCGCCACGTCTGAGGTGTTGTCGTGGTTGGAGCGGGTGCCGTCGTGTGGCGCGGTGGCCGACATCGTCGTGAGTTCCGGTGCGCCATTTCTTGAGCTGGCACCGGAGTGGGGTCAGGTGGGCGATGTGTCCTGGCTTGCCGGAGACGCTGTGGCGTCGGGTGCTGCGGTGCGCGTCCCGCTGTCGGTTGCGAACATTCGCGCGCTTGAGCGGGAGCTCTCGTCCTGTGAGCTGCGAGTGTCGGAGCGCGTCAGGCGCGTTCAGGCGTGGTTGCGAGCGCATCCGGCGGTGACGTTCATTCCTGGCGCGGAGCTCGCCGCGTATCTGAGCGGTGGAGTCTCGCGGTTGGTTGTTGACGTGATCTGGGATCGTGGCGTCGAAGAGGCGTTTGTTGCGCACGAGATGCGCCTTGTCCGTGAGGAGTTCAAATCGCTCTCCAGGCGGCATGTGCCTGCGGGCGCTTGGCCGCCGGAGTTGCTTGCAACGCTTGTGCATCACCTCGGGCTGAGCTATTCCGGGTCGGCGGCCGAGCTGGTCGAGCGGGCGCTCCAAGACGCGCAGACCACAGCGTCGGCGCGTGAGCGGTCCGCCGCCGTGATCTCCGACATGGTGGTTCCAGGCTTGGGGGCTGAGCTCATGCCCTACCAGCGAGCGGGGGTTGAGTATGTTCTGCAGCGCCGTCGCGTGATCCTCTCGGATGAGCAGGGGCTTGGGAAGACCGCTCAGGCGCTCGCGGCGCTGCAGGCCGATAATGCGTTTCCGGCGATCGTTGTTTGCCCCCCATGGCTGACACTGCACTGGCGTGGCGAGGTTGAGCGGTGGTTGCCGTCACGCTGCGTGCGGATCATCGATGACACCCAGCCCGACGGTCCGGACACCGATATCTGCATCGTCAGTGAAGCGGTGCTTGCGCACAAGCTTGCACAGCTTGGGCGGCTGGGTGCGCGTGCGGTGGTCTTTGACGAGGCGCAGCGTCTGAGCCACGACAGAACAGCAAGCGCTCGGGCGATGTTTGAGCTGGTCGAGCGGTTGCCGCAAACGGCCATCAGGCTTGCGCTGACCGGCGCGCCGGTGGCACGCTCAATCCGGGACGCGACACCGCTTATGCGGTTGATCGGCCGGTTGCATGAGTTCCCCACAACACCACCGGGACCAGCGCTTGAGAAGATGCTCAGAGCCTCATGTCTAATACGGCGCACACGCTCAAGCGTGCTGCTGCAGGTGCCTGAGACGCGGCGTGTCGTCATCCCGATCCCAACTGACCGCGATGCCGGCATCACTGGGGCTGCCGCCGACTGGATCGAGGACTTCCTCTGCAGCAGCGAGCCACTCGTGGTCTTCTGCGACCAGCCGGAGGTGCTGAAGTACCTTGCCATCCGCTTCCCGGACGCGCTGCGACTGCCCCAACATCTCACCGCCAAGCAGGCCGACACGGTCAGCGAGCGCCTCAGCGCCGACGACGCGCCCCAACTGTGCATCGCGCCCAGCGGCGCCACCCAACCACTTCTCCGGCTCAACAACGCCGCACACGTCGCATTCATCAGCGCCGATGAGCACACCACCTGGCACGAGCAGGCCGAAGAATGCGTGCACCAAACCGGCAGAGAACGAGCGCTCACAGCGTGGTATCTGCAGACCCACTCAAACGCGACCCAATCCTGAGCGCGGGACACGAGCAATCGTCAAATCGTCAAATGAGCCAGGCTTAACCGACACCCTCCCGCATGCGGAGGGATGACTCTTGATGCGCGGCGGCTGTCGCTGGGGCGCGCCGTCGCTCTGGTGAGTCTGTCGGCGCGTGTGCGAGGCGCGCGGCGGGCGGTCACACCCTGCGGTACTGCGCTCTCCTGCGGTGCTGGCCCTTGGAGACGATCGGGGGCTGCAGGCGTGTCCCAGTCAGTCCGGTAGAAGGTCTAGATGGCTAAGGTGCGCTGGCCGCACCACGTTGAAGTGGCGGCGGTCAAGCGTCGCGAGCTTGGTTTCGCGCAGCCTCTCCACACACGCCAGGACGGTAGCGTCAACAAGTCCGAACGGGAGGTCGGCGTACTCTTCCACGAGAGCGGCTGCCCGCGCAACCTCGCCCGGGTCGGGAACGTGCACCTCCAGACGGCCAGCGTCGATATCCCTCATCAGGCACGCGAAGCCATCGTGCCAGGGACGGAGCTGGTACTCGATTTCCACCAGCGTGCAGACAGGCACGATCCGGACTTCTGTTGCTGAGTTGATCAGCTCACGACAGCGGTCGTGATCGGGGTCGCTGCGGTCGACGAGCGCGACTAGCGGCCCCGTGTCGAGAATCAGCGCCAAGTGTCCGGCTGGTATTCGCGCTGTCGAGCGCCGCCGCCGCTCTCAACCACTCCGGTGGACGAAAGCGGCTCCCGGGATCTGAGGCCGATCTCGTGCTCCAGTGCCTGGCGAACAAGCTGCGGGAAAGTGATGCCTCGGTCACTGGCAACGTTTCGCGCGCGTGAGAGGAGCGCTTCGTCGGCTTGGATCATCACTCGTCGGTTCATTGCTAGCAATGCTAGCGCTCTGGCCGAGCAGAACAATACTCCACCGCCAAACACCGCTATTTCGGGTAGGCCCGGCCCTCAAAAACAGACATGAGACAGGGCGGCTCTCATGGAGAATCTTGGGCGAGGGTTCTGGCCGTCAGGAACGAGGTCGCTGTTATGCCACGAGCAAGGAAGTATCCCCAGGAGTCGATCGAACGCGGCGTGCGTCTGGCGATCTAGTCGGGCCGCCTATGAGCCAGGTTGCTGCGGAGCCAGGCGCCTCCCGTCTAGCCGACCATCCTCGGGCCGGACCGAACACCGGGGTTCAGCTCAGAGGGGGATGGACGTCAGGCGCTGCGGCAAGGGTTGTGTCCGTAGTCGACGGTGAGACGGGGAGAAGTTGTCCGCGTTGCAGCGCAACCACGGTCCGAATGGTGACCATGGCGATGAAGGCCGAGATGGCCGCAAGCGCGGCGTATGACTCCGCGTGCCAGCCGCTTGGGTGGGTGACTCCGATCCAGAACAGTCCCGCGGACGCGACCGCCGCCCAGGGAAAGGTGAATGCCCAGAAACTTGGTGTGAATGACAGCTGACGGTAGACGGGCAGCAGACGGAGCTGCGCTACCACCATCAGCAGCCCGTAACCTGCCAGCAGTCGCACGACGACATCAACCCACCCACCGTCGATGACGAACACCGCAGATGTGGCGACGGCCGCCGGAGCGACCTCGATCGCAATTGTCGGGGTGAGCGCGGCGGGCAGCGGCGGCCAGAGTGCCAGCCGGCGTAGCGTGATCGATTCCAGCACGAGCCAGGAGACCAGCCCCAGTCCAAAAAGCACCTCGGCTAGTCCCCGCTGACCCACCAGCGCCGCAGAGGCCGACGCGACGAATCCGCCTGCAACGCCCGGCAAGAAGTAGCCAGGATGCACTTTGGCTAGCTGAAGCGGTCGGTCGACCCACTGGCCGGTGAACCATCCGGCGAGAACCACCGTGGCCACGATCAACACGTCAACAACAGCGGTGCCCGCAGCGTGACTGAGCGGATACAGCGCATCGGCGGCGGCGAGCATCGGAGTGATCACCGCCAGCGATGCGAACGGTCCGGCGCTCGGATCAGCCAGCTCGCTCGCCAGTGAGATCCGGTTGGCGCGCATCCCGAGTAGATGCGCGGCCCCAACCACGACCCACACCGCGGCTGCGCATGCCACCAAACCCCGGCCGATCTCCACCGGTGCCAAGCCAAACGTCGCGGCGACCAGCCAGCAGTCGCCAAGCCCGAGCAACCCGAACGGGATACCGAAGAAATCCAGAGGGATCGACCGGAACGGTGGGTTCATCGACGTTACACATCCTGCGCCCCGGGCCACCGGCGATAAAGGGGAAATGCTCGACCAACGCTTCGAGCACAGTGGATAATCAGGCGGTGGACACCCGGCAATTCGGGAGCTGAGGACGGTGGAGCTGCGCGAACTGCGGGCGTTCGTGACCGCATCGCGGGAGCTGCACTTCGCCCGAGCCGCCGAACAGCTGTACATGAGCCCGTCCACGATGAGTGAGCTAATCCGCAAGCTCGAGGGCGAACTGGGAGCGGAGCTGTTCATCCGAACAACCAGACGTGTCACTCTCACCGCCGCGGGCTCCGAGCTGCTCGGCCGGGCGGAGACGATCCTCGGGCTCGTCGAGCAGGCGACCGCAGCAGTCGGCGCAATCCAACGTGACGGAGTCGGTCACATCCGCGTGGGGATCACACCGTCCGCTGGGCCTGTCATCGCGCCGCACCTCGCACGATGCTTTACAGCTCGCAACCCGGACGTGTCCATCGACATCCAGCGGATGTGGCTGCCAGCGCTTGGATCGGCGCTCCGAACCCGAGCGATCGATGTCGCCATCACATGCGGCAGCTTCGGAGCGGAACAACCGCACCTCGGGACCGCAACGCTCGGCTCCGAGCCACTTCTCGTCGCTCTACGCCCTGATCACCCACTCGCCGACCAACCAACCATCGACCTCGAGCAGCTTGCCCACGACACTCTCGGCATGCACCCAGCCAACCTCTTTCCCGCCTGGCACGCCGTCCAGCGACAGATCCTCGCCAGAGCGGCGCTTGCACCCCCAGTAGCCGATCTTGACGATGCAGACCTAGCGGCCTGTCGCTGGACCGAGCAGCCAGAGGTCCAATGGATCATGCTCACGGCGTCGCTGCTCGCCAATCGCGATCCCACCACCGTGCGTCCAGTGACCGGACACGTCGTGCCGTTCACCCTGTCCTGGCACACAACAGCCACCAGAAGCCCTGTGGTCTGGCGATTCGTCCAATCAAGCCTTCGGGCGCGGCTGCCCCCCGGATGGCTTCCGCCGCCGCACAACTCGCCACGATGAGAGACAGCCCCCGGCATAGCCTCGGCCGGGATGCCTCACGTCCAGAAAGCCGGTTCCTCTGGATGGGCGGTGAGGGGCTCGAACCCCCGACATCCTGCGTGTAAAGCACTGGCAGTGAATGCAGGTCCAGTAAATACAGGCGATTGGAGGCCCTAAAAGCCTGGAAATACAGGCCCCAGAGCCGGGAATGATGCACAAAATGATGCATCATTTCCGTGATGCACAACCCGCCGGTTGTGGGATTTTGGGGATAAGATACGCGCATGGACGAGCGGCCGGCGGTGGAGATGGGAAGCCTTCTTGTGAGGGTGCGCGACACGCGCTTGGGGCCCTGCTGGGATGCGCAGTGGCGCTACCGCACCACTCCTGAGAACGACGACTTCGCTTGGCCCCACCGTGACGGCCTGATCTGGCCCCACTTCTCGTTGGTGGTTGTTGGTGTTGATGATGACGGACGCCCCGGCGGCGAGCATGCCGCGGCTGT
>JAJZID010000006.1 GCA_021810705.1 Actinomycetes bacterium | reverse complement strand
TCGGCTCGCTGACCCCCAGCTCCTTCGCCGCCTCAGCGATCGTCTTGCCCTCACCGAGCATCACCTCAGCCTCCCGCAACTTGCGGATGACCTGCTCGGGCGTATGCCTGCTGCGCTTCATCGTGAGTCCTTCCTCGCCCATTCTCCAAGGCGACAAAAGCTCTCACAAGAGCCGGACCGAACCTACGGGGGCAGGCCACTCAGCCCTCGCAAGCTGGCCTTCCCAGCCCTGGAGTTCGAAGCGATCGACAACGAACATGGTTCCGAGTATCGCACCGCCGTCCATTGGTTCCGGCTTCGGTTCAGTCCCAGGTGCAGGTGATGTCCGCCGGGGTGCCTCTGGCGCAGGTAACCGATTGTCGATGGTCGCGACCTGTGGTCCGCCTGCCTCGACGTATTCGGTGTCAGCTTCGTCACCGATTTGCTCGATCTCGATCTCGACCGCGACGCGCGAGAGCAAGCCGCGCGAGTGCTGTGTCTCTTGAGCAGGTCCACGAACATCCTGGTGGCTCGCCGTTGTGGTGGTGCTGGCTTTCGCTCTGTGATCCGCGATTCGCGTGGCCCGCTAGAGCATCGGCGACCATCGAGTTCCGGTTCGATTGCGCCCCACGAAAGCGTTAGGTTGCATCGGTCGTGCTCTCTACGAGTGCCGCCCGGGTAGCAGCACGTCTTAAAGAACTACGCGGCGTTGCGCAATGGGTTTGACGCTCAGCGCCAAACAACGTAAGGCGCTGCCGAGGCACGTCCTATCCGGACCGTGCCGGTCGTTCGCTTCTCGCGCGGGCGAGCGCGGCCAGCAGGCGGTTCCGTTCGAGGTGGCGCTAACGGCCGGGTTGCTGCGGGCCGCGTTGCTCTCGCTGGATCGTCGCGAGGATCGCCCTCTCCGCCGCTGCATTGATGGAGGCGATCTCGGCAGGCGTGTACGGCTTCGGCCACTTGTGGTCGTGAGTGCTCCGCCCGATCTCGTAGTCGTGGTTTCGCCACCGGCCGTACCAACGTATTTCGTACTGGCCCTCAGGAGCGATGAATCCCTGACGTACCGGGTGGAACCAGACCCCCTTGCTATCGATACCCATCCCGTGCGGCTGTATCGGAAACAGGCTCTCGTCGGGTAGTTGAGCGATGCCACTGACCGGCCCGAGCGTTGTCGCTGGGTCTAGTGGCGGGGTGTCCGTTGCGTCGAGAAAGATGGTCGCCATGACATGCGTCTGCCGCTTCCGCCAGTCACTCTCAGTGAGATCGCGCAGCGGCTTCGGATTCAGGCCCCAGTGCGTCGCAAAAGATGGATCGGTGCGATCGCGGTATGTCCAGACGTTCCACAGAATCGCGAGCAGGATCACGAGGACGACATCTGCGAGCGCGCCGAGAGCCGCGACCCAAGCGAGGTGCAGGTACGAGACGTCGATGACCTGACCGTTTCGCACGGCCTCGTGGGGGGCGAGCTCCGCTGCTACGGCTGCCGCGACGACGGCGCCGACGACGGACGCAAGCATCACCCAGGGGAGCGAGCCAAGAGACTGCTCAGCCTTGAAGGCGTAGCGCACCCAGAGCGCAGCGCGCGGGAACCTGGTGGGTGTCGGTGGTGACGTCATCGCGGCGCGAACCTACTCCGCTGAGCGGACGTCGACGGCGTGCCCCTCACGACTGTGATCAGCGTCCCGTGCATTGTCAATAGATCGCTTCGTCGTCCGGGCGGGACGCCCGCCAGCCGACTGACGATCGCATTCGCGTGCAACCTTGGTTGTGCGCCACATGCGTTTTGGGGACGAGGAGCGCGTCCTGGTTTTGCCAGAAGCGGGTCAGCTAGCGACTCGACTGACGGGCCTGTCTCGTTGGGGAGATGGAACTGCGCTTGCCCCTGAGCCCGTAGCCGGACTTGTGCTTCACCAACCAGTACGGCACAGTCCCGCATGTGACCGACATCGAATCGGACAAGCACTTACGTCGCCTTCTCAATCGAGCCGAGGATCAGCTATGGGTCGACTTCGAGAACGCAGGCGAGTTCAGCCATAACGGCCTCGCCGGCTCCGGTCGCGAAGGAGCCGTAGCAAAGTTCTTACGAGCACACCTTCCCACCAGGTTTGTCGTGACCACGGGGCAGGCTGTCGATTCGGAGGAGGCGATTTCGACGCAACTCGATGTGATCGTCTACGACAGCCATCTCAGCGCGCCTCTTGTGCGCTCCGACGATGCTGAGATCTTGCCTGCAGAAGCCCTGCTTGCCGTGGTCGAAGTCAAGACCACGTTCACGCTTGCCGAAGCCAAGAAGTGCGCCAAGGCGGTGCAAACGCTCGCTGGTCTGAAGCCGTACGGCAAGCAATTCACGACGGCTCGCACCCAGGGGCAGTCGGCTGACGATGGCCTGCCCCGCTGCATGTATTCGGTACTCGCATTTGATTCAAACCTAGCCGCCGACGAGTGGGTCACGAAGGAGTGGGAGCGAATCCGAGGCGCAGCGGAAGCCGCGAGCGTCGATGTGGCACGTATCGACCGTGTTGCGATTTTGAAGCGCGGCCTGATCGTTCCGCCGACGTGCTCGGCTCGCACTGCGGCGGACGACAAGGGTGTTTTGCGCGATTGGTTCCTGCATCTATCGGACTTCTTGGTGCGCGAGGCCACGCACCGCCGGCCGTATGACTGGAACAGGTACGGCCGAGCCGCGAGAGATGACAGCTGGGTAAGGCTCGACGGCTACGAGTCCACCAACGCAGCCGCGCGAGAACGCCGCGCCACCCAGAAAGCGCGAGAACCTACAAAGTCACGCCGATCCCGATATGGGCGTCGGAGACCGAAGAACACGGACTGATTGGCGCGTCAGCGTCCTCCTTTGCGCGGCATGCGCGACCGGGCCGTCGGTATGACTCGTCGTTGGCTGGCATTGTTTTTGGCTCTATTGATGCGCGGGCGCGACGCAGCCTGAGCCCGGCCCCTCAGCGCTCGAAGTCGTCTCGCGTGGCTTCGTCGTCGGCGATATGACTTGGCGTTCGGGCTCGGGCGAGCCAGCCGGCGATAGCTAAGCTCAACACGGCTGAGGCTGCATAGATCTGCACGTACGTGAGCTTGGCGATCAAGGCCGACCCGATGGTTTGGGTCAATGCTTGTGGTCCGAACAGCGCGAAGAGGAGGGCGGCTGTGACTCTCCCTTGGAGTTCGTTTGGCGTTGCTCGTTGCGCGACGTTCAGGGTTGCGAGAAAGACGTAGGGCAGCGCGAAGCCGAGTACCGCGGTGCCGATGAGTGCCGCTGGGAGCCAGTGGTTTGCTCGCAGGAGATTCCCGGCGGCGAAGTTGACGAGCCCGATGAGGGCGAGGGTTCGCTCGCCGTGCCGTCTGATGATGGGACTCGCCGTAAGCGACGCAACGATGGAGCCAACTCCGAGCAAGGCCGAGAGCACCCCGAGAAACGCGGGGCGCTCGCCGAGCCCGTGGACAAGGCTGTACTGGGCAGCGACGCCCATACCTGAGAGAGCCATCACCAATGTCGTGGCGATTGCGACCGGTCGAATAGCCGGCGTTCTCAGAACGTGTCGCAGCCCGGCGGTCAATGAGTGGGTCAGCGGCTCACGGCTTCTCGAAAGCTTGCGGTCATCGGTGGAGAGGCGCGTGATCACCAATGCCGCGAAGACGAACGTCGCAGCATCCAACGCCGCTACAGCACCCCCGCCAAGGAGCTCGAAAAGCCCGGCGCCGAGCAACGGGGCCACGAGTCGTCCTGTCTCCTGGATAGTCAGTCGCCACCCGTTGATTCGCTGACGGAATTCGGTGCTGAACATCTGCGCGAAGAGCGCGTCCTCAGCTGGATCCATCAGCGTTGCTTCGATCCCGTAGAGCGCCATCACGACAAACACGATCCAGCTCAGCGAGCTCGAGCTGACGAGCAAGAGCGGCAGCAGCGTCGCCGCCGATAGTAGGTTGAGCACGAGAAGCAATCGCCGGCGAGGAAACCCGTCGGCGAGCAGCCCGGCAATCGGTGCGCCCATCGTGCCCGCGTAGATGCAGGCGGACACCAAACCGGCCTCGGCGCTGCTTCCTGATAGCTCCTTGACCCAGATGCCAGCGACCAGCGACATCGCGCTGTTTCCCAGCAGAGATGCCGCTAGTCCGGCGAAGTACCAGCGCGCGTTCGCTAGCGCTATCCCGGCGTCCTCCGCGTCGGCTGTTCTGGAAACGGGCTCCTGGGGTCCATCGGGCTGCACGCCTCCTACCGTACCGCCCATGAGCCTAGGACCAGCAGAAGATCTGCGCGTGTGCGCACCAGATGATGCATCGGCAAGAGCAGCGCGGTAGCCTCGGCACCGCCTTGTCATTGACCGCCGCACCGACGCCTGCTGGATCCAGATTGTTCTGGCGCTACTGGGCGGGCTCGACCGTCAGCGGGGTCGGCACGGCCGTGACGTCTGTAGCGCTGCCGCTAACAGCGGTCCTGGTGGTTCATGCGTCCGCGTTCAGCGTCGCGGCCATCACTGCCGCGGGAGCTATGCCTTGGCTTGTGCTCGGCCTGCCGGCGGGCGTCTACGTGTCAAGGCTGCCGTTGCGAGGCGTCCAGGTATCGATGGACCTCCTGCGCGCCGCAGCGATCCTGTCGGTGCCACTCGTCGCCTGGATCGGCTCACTTTCCGTAGCGCAGCTCGTGGCCGTCGCGTTGCTCATTGGAGCGGCGAGCGTGCCGTTCTCGGTCGCGAACACGACCATGATCCCGAGCATCGTTCCACCTGATGAGCTGACCAAGCGCAACAGCCTGACGGCTGCCTCCCGTGGCATCTCGCAGCTCGCAGGACCCAGTCTCGGCGGGCTTCTGGTCGATGCGATGGGCGCCGCCTCATGCATGCTGATCGACGCCGCCAGCTACATCATCTCCGCAGCCATGCTCTGGGGGCTTCCCCGACCTGCCGTGCTACGTGACAGCGCCGAACGCCGTAGCGTCCGAGAAGACATCGTCGACGGCCTCGCGTTCATCCGCCAACAGCCGATCGTCAGAACGACCTTCACCCTCTCCGCGTGCATAAACCCGCTCAGCGAAGCCGCAGTCGCACTCAGCCCGACCTATATCGTGCGGACGCTCCACGAGCCCTCCTACGTCCTCGGGCTCATCTATGCCGCAGAAGGCGCGGGCGCACTCGCCGGCGCCGCGCTTGCCCCGCGGCTCAGCAAGAAATGGGGCACTCTTGGAGTGCTCCGCCGCTGCGTCCTGCCCGTGCCCCTCGCGCTAGCGCTACTGCCGGCCACGTTCTCAGGCTGGGGAGCTGCGCTGTACGCGCTCGGGTTCTTCGGGTTCACCGCGACACTCACCGTCGCCTCGATCACGAGCATCACCTACCAACACCGCGTGATCGCACCCGAGATGCTCCCACGCATTCAAGGCACCACCCGAGTGGTCAGCTGGGGCCTTGCACCCCTCGGAGCCCTCGCTGCCGGCGCGCTCACGACCGTTCTCGGCATCCGCGGCACGCTGCTTCTGGTCGCCGGCTCGAGCCTCATCATCCCAATCACCGCCTGGGCAATGCTCCGCACGGTCGAACCACCCGAGCGCTCTCCGGACTCAGCTGACTCCTGACTTTGCGCCCACACGCGATGCTTGATTGCGAGCAGTCGCAAGCGTTGACTGAACTGTGCGGCGGCGTTGCCATGCGGCTCTGCTCTGGCGGCGTCCAGTGTCGCCAGCGCGGGAGACCTCCGTTGACCCGGCGACGGGCATCAGCGCCGGCGCGGCCGGAGCCTCGAATTCGCACATACGAGGGAACGAACGCATCACACCTGAGCGTCCGTTGCCCATCCAGCACCGGGCGTAATCGCGGAGCGAGCAACCCCAACCTCCGACACGCAGCCGGCACTGGGCCCACCAGTGCCGCGCTATCGCTTCGGCCCGCGACGCCCTAGGCCCCAGACGAGCGCTTCGGCGACCAAGTAGAAATCTGACCGGGCTGGCGAGGGCCGCGGAGATCCTGTGCCGTGGCGCCTCAGTCCGTGGCCGCTTCTATGAGGAGCGAGAGCGCCGTGGAGATCTCGCGGCGGGATGCTGGATCATTGATCGTTCCGTCGTCGGCTACCGCATCGCGCGTTAGCGGCAGACGCAAACATGCTGACTCGACGATGTTGGCGTGGACGTATCCGAGCACCTTGCGCAGCGAGTCGTGGGCATCGGCGCCGCCGGTTGGCGCCGCCGGTCCGGACACGTTGATCCACGCCACTGGCTTTCCATAGGTGCCGCCATCTCCAACGGTCCACTCAAGTAGGTTCTTCAACGAGCCGGGGAGCGCGCCCGCGTACTCGGGCGTACAGATCATCACCCCATCAGCGGCGGTGATGTGTGCGCGTAGGTCCGCAACAGCGGCGTCAACGACCTCGCCCTCCCGGTCATCATCAGGGTTGAAGTGCGGCAACGATCCCATAGCCTCGTACACCTCTACGGTCACACCTACAGGTGCCAACTGCTGCGCCGTACGGATCGTCGCGGTGTTCGTAGAGCCCGCTCGCAAGCTCCCGGAGATCAACAAAATATGCGGCATCAACCGCGAACGATACGTCGCAAGTTCAGAGCCGACGCAGCCAGCATCCTCGCGAGCGTTTCTGACGATCGCACCCACGTGGGCGAACGAAACTATCCGCACGATCCCGACGGCGAGGTTCGGTGTGGCTGCGTCGTAGGCTTGGGGCATGTCGATCGAGACCCAGGAGCAGCTCGAGGCGCTCAGAGCCGCCGGTCGTGTAGTGGCTGACGCGATCCGTGCGATGCGGGCCGAGGTTCGGGCGGGGGTCAGCACGCGGGAGCTTGACGAGACCGGTGCTCGTGTGTTCGCTCGGGCGGGCGCACGCTCCGGGCCGCAGCTGGATTACGGCTTCCCCGGAACCAACTGCATTAGTGTCAACGACGAGGCCGTGCACGGCATCCCGGGCGGCCGACGACTCAAGGACGGTGATCTTGTCAAGCTCGATGTGACCGCAGAGCTCAACGGTTATTACGCCGACGCGTGCGTGTCAGTTCAGGTCGGGCAGACATCCGCCTCGTATGCGCGACTCGCTGATGCGAGCCGCCGGGCGCTGAACAGCGGCATGAGAGCCGCTCGCGCTGGTGTCCCGATCAACGAGATCGGCCGTGCGGTCGAGACCACAGTCGCCAGCTATGGCTACTCGGTCTGCCGGGATCTCACCGGTCACGGGATCGGCCGCCGGATCCACGAGCCGCCGAACGTACCCAGCTTCCACCACCCCCGGCTTGACCAGCGACTCACCGAGGGCCTGGTGATCACGATCGAGCCGATCATCGCCGCCGGCAGCGGCGAGGTACACGACGCCGGCGATGGCTGGACTCTCAAGACTCGCGATGGATCCTGCGCCGCTCACTTCGAGCACACGATCGTGATCACTGATCGGGCGCCGATCGTCCTGACGGCCTGAGCGGCGAGCTCGCTCGCGGACGGTCCCGTCACGTTGTCGCTGGCAGCGACCACCGCTGTTGCTTCGCCGTCCCAGAGGCCACGAGCGACGTGAACGCATAGGCGACGACTGGGCATAACTGCCGCGGGTCGCCGACTCGACCGTGATCCCGTTTCTCCTCGGTAAGATCGGCGCATGGCCGCTGTCCCGGTGCCCGGTGGCGTAGTTCATGAGCTTCCGGCCGACCTGCGCGCCGCGCTTGTCAGTAACGCGACGGCGCTGGAGGCTTGGAAAGACATCACGTCGTTGGCTCGCAACGAGTTCATCTGCTGGGTTGAAGACGCGAAGCAGTCGACGACCCGCGAGCGGCGCATCCGACGAACTCAAGAAGAGCTCGAAGATGGAAAGCGCCGACCTTGCTGTTGGCCCGGCTGCGCGCACTGAGAGCGCAACGGCAAGTAAATCGAGCAGCCCTCGCCGACGTCCAGTCAAGTGCGGGCGCCGCCTCCCCGGACCGCTTCCCCGGAGCGGGGTTCGCTGGCGGCGCTGCCCGCCGCGAACACATCCGAGATGATCTTCGGCGGAGTCGGCAGGCCGGCTTCTACTCGATCCTGATCTACCTGCTCCACGGCCAGCCCGGCACTCGATCAGCCCTGACGATCGCTTCCGAAACTGAGATAGCCCCATCAGACGATTGCATCGGCGACGTTCCACCTATTCCCCGACGCCAGCGCTGCACGCAATCGCGTGGGCGCCTGCCCGTCCTGAGCCCAGCGCAGGATCGGGTATCGGCTGGCCCATGCGCCATGGCCGATCAAGCCTGTGCCTCTACTCGCATTTCCGCTCCGGCGCCGCTTGCCGCTACGGTTCCGGGCTGGGGTGGCTTTGAGGCTCGAAGATCTGACAGACGGGCAGCGCTTGCAAGGCGTCGTGCCGGGAGAGCTTGTCTCGCTTGTGGCGGTTCAGCCACAGGGCGCCGATGTGGTCAAGCTGTTCTACGAGACTGCGGCGGGCGTTGTAGCGCAGCGGATCTTTTCTCGTGCTGATGTGGAGCGCCTGAGCGTCGCGAACCCGCAGGGACGGCCGTTCGACGCGCCGGGTGAGGACTTCCGGCTGGTCGCCGAGTGCCAGCGCATCAAGCTCGCAGGTCTTTGGGATCCGATGCTCGCGGTCACGACCTCAGACATCGAGCCGCTCCCGCACCAGCTGCGCGCCGTCTACCGTGAGCTGCTTCCACGCCGGCCGCTCAGGTTTCTGCTGGCGGATGACCCCGGCGCCGGCAAGACGATCATGGCCGGCCTGTTCATCAAGGAGCTGGTGCTGCGCGAGGATGTCCGCCGCTGTTTGATCGTTGCTCCCGGCGGCCTTGTCGATCAGTGGCAGGACGAGCTGTTCTTCAAATTCGGGCTGCGCTTTGAGATCTTCAGCACCCAGCTGGCCGAGAGCCCGTTTGGCGGCTCGGTTTTTGACCAGCACACACTGCTGATCGCGCGGATGGATCAGCTCTCACGCAACGAGCTGCTGCTTGACGAGCTGGCGAAGAGCCAATGGGATCTGGTTGTCGTCGACGAGGCTCATCGTATGGGTGCGCACTACTTCGGCGCGGAGCTGAAGAAGACCAAGCGCTTTCAGCTCGGTGAGTTGCTGCGTGACCATACGCGCCATCTGCTGCTGATGACCGCGACGCCGCATTCGGGGATCGAGCAGGACTTCCAGCTGTTCCTCACGCTGCTGGACGAGGATGTCTTCGAGGGCCGCTACGACGAGAAGGTCCACAAGATCGATACCACGGGTTTGATGCGGCGGATGGTCAAGGAGGATCTGCTCACCTTTGAGGGCAAGAAGCTGTTTCCGGAGCGGATCGCCCAGACGGTTCCCTACGAGCTCTCCGAGCTCGAGCAGGACCTCTATGAGCAGGTGACCGCCTATGTCAGGCACGGCATGAACCGTGCGGATGAGCTCAGCGGCAAGCGCCGCAACACCGTCGGTTTTGCGCTCACGGTGCTTCAGCGCCGGCTCGCGTCGAGCCCTGAGGCGATTCTTCGATCGCTCGAGCGCCGCACCGAGCGGCTGGAGCGCCGCAAACAGGAGCTGGCCACCGGCAGGGCAACGGCCGAGGTCGACGGCGGTGATGTGCCTGAGATCGACGAGGACTTCGATGATGATGAGTACACGGCCGAGGATCTCGAGGACGCCGAGGAGCAGCTGGTCGACGCTGCGACCGCCGCCCAGACGATCCAGGAGCTCGATGCCGAGCTGCTTGACCTCAGAGATCTGACTGCGCTGGCGCGCAAGGTGCGTCTGTCTGACACTGACCGCAAATGGAGCGAGCTGCGCACGATCCTTGAGGATGAAACGCTTGCGACGACCGCTGGTGAGAGCGACGCCTACACCAAGCAGCGCCGCAAGCTGATCATCTTCACCGAGCATCGCGACACGCTCAACTACCTGGAGCAGCGGATCAGCACGGTGCTCGGGCGTCCTGACGCGGTGCTGGCGATCCACGGCGGTGTGCGCCGCGCCGAGCGCCGCGCCATCGTGGAGGAGTTCACCTGGAACCCTGGCTGCCAGGTGCTGATCGCCACTGATGCCGCCGGTGAGGGCTTGAACCTGCAGGCCGCGCACCTGATGGTCAACTACGACCTGCCGTGGAACCCGAACCGGATCGAGCAGCGTTTCGGGCGCATCCACCGCATCGGCCAGCTCGAGGTCTGTCGCCTGTGGAACCTTGTCGCCCAGAACACCCGTGAGGGCGATGTCTTCATGCGCCTGCTTTTGAAACTCGAGGAGCAGCGGGAGGCCTACGGCGGCAAGGTCTTTGATGTGCTCGGTCCCGCGTTCGCTGGCACACCATTGCGCAAGCTGTTGATCGACGCAATCCGCTACGGCGAGCAGCCCGAGCGGCGCCTGGCGATGCAGCTCGTGATCGATGAGACCGTCACACACGGGATCCCAGAGCTGCTCGAAGCCCAGGCCCTCGCCACCGAGCACATGCGCACGATTGACATCGCGCATCTGCGACGTGAGATGGACGACGCTCGTGCCCGCCGGCTTCAGCCCCACTACATCGAGGGCGCCTTTCGCCAGGCGTTCAAGCGCCTCGGCGGCCGGCTCTCCCGCCGCGAGGTCGGTCGCTTTGAGATCACGAACGTTCCGGTCGCCGTGCGCGAGTCGGGGGGAGGCCCGGTCGCCAGCCGCTATGAGCGCGTCACGTTCGAGGCCGAACACGTGAGCGTCGCCGACCGGCCCCGCGCCGATCTCATCGCGCCCGGACATCCGCTTCATGATGCGGTCACCGACCTGACAATCAAGCAGCTGCAGGCCGTCCTTGATCGCGGCGCTGTGCTCGTCTCGCCGGCCGTCGACTCACCGCAGCTGCTGGTCGGGATCCGCGAGGAGATCGCCGACGCGACGGAAGCGACGGTCGCTGAGCGCTTCTCCTACGCCTACGTTGATGCCGGGGGCACCGTCGAGCCCGCCGGCCCAGCGCCTTATCTCGACTGCGTTGCCGCGCCGCTCACCCAGACCGTGCTTCAAGCCCGCACGCTCGGTTGGCTGTCCGAGGCCGAGCGGCAGGCGTTGCAGTGGGTCTCGGCCAAACAGCTGTCTGAGTTCCTCACCGAGGTCCGGGCTAACCGTCAACCAGAGCTTGAACGCTTGCGCGAGCACGTCAGCGCCCGTCTCAGCCAGGAGCGCGAGCGCCTGATCGCCGCTTCGATCAAGGCCAACGAGGACCAGCGCCTCGGCAAGAAGCCCAAGCAGAGCGAGGCGAGCCTGCTCGAGAAAGCCGGGGAGCTCGAGCTCAGACGTGAGCGCCGCCTCGAGCGGCTCGACCGTCAGCTGCAAATGCAGCCACGTCCGCCGCGCATCGCCACGGCCGCGGTCGTCCTGCCGGCGAGCGCGGTCGGCGGCGAGCAGCCCGGCGCGCCACCGATCCATGCGCTCGCGACGGCGGAGGTCGAGCGCCGCGCCGTGGACCTCGTGCTCGCCACCGAGCGGGCGCTCGGCCGTGAGCCTGCGGAGCAGGCGCGCAACAACCCCGGCTTCGACATCCTCTCCGATCCCGGTGATGGCTCCGACCCGATCCGCATCGAGGTCAAGGGCCGCATCACCGGCGCCAAAGACTTCTACATCACACACAACGAGGTTGTCGTCGGCCTCAACAGCGCGCCACGGCATCGACTCGCGCTCGTTAGCGTCTCTGACGATGGCCCGCAGCACGACCAGGTCCGCTACCTTGCCGACGCCTTCGCCGGCTTCGACGCCGGCGATTTCAACGCCAGCGGCCACTATGGCGACTGGGACAAGACCTGGCAGCGCGGACAGGAGCCGTTCTGAGCCAATGTCGGCATCGACACCCAACCCTGCCAAGTCCCCGAAGCGCAAGTTGATCGAGGTTGCGCTGCCGCTCGAGGCGATAAACCGCGAGTCCGCGCGCGAGAAGTCGATCCGCCACGGGCATCCGTCGACGCTTCATCTCTGGTGGGCCCGCCGCCCGCTGGCGGCGGCCCGTGCTGTGCTCTTCGCCCAGCTCGTCGATGACCCCTCCTCGCACCCGGAGCGCTTCCCGACCGAGGAAGCGCAGCGCGTCGAGCGTGAGCGCCTGCACAACATCATCGAGCGGCTCGTCGTTTGGGAGAACACCTGCGACCAGGCGCTGCTCGCCGAGGCACACCAGGAGATCCTCAACTCCACTAACGGAAACCCACCAGCGATCCTCGACCCGTTCGCCGGCGGTGGCACGATCCCGCTTGAGGCCCAGCGCCTCGGCCTCGAGGCCCATGCCTCCGACCTGAACCCGGTCGCGGTTCTGATCAACAAGGCGCTGATCGAGATCCCACCGAAGTTCGCCGGTCGCCCGCCCGTGTTCCCGGGGCTTGCTGAATCGAAGATGGATTGGCCCGGCGCAACCGGCCTGGCCGCGGATGTTCGCGCCTACGGCGAGTGGATGCGCGAGGAGGCGCAGAAGCGGATCGGCCGCCACTACCCCAAGGCCAAGTTGCCGAATGGGGAGGAGGCGACCGTGATCGCCTGGATCTGGGCGCGAACCGTCACCTGCCCTAACCCGGCTTGTGGGATCGAGATGCCGTTGGTGCGCTCGTGGTGGCTTGGCAGGAAGAAGGGCAAGGAAGCGTGGGTACAGCCAATCATCGTGCCGGACCCCGCGCATCCGAGCGGGAAGCGGGTGGAGTTCGAGATCGCGCACACTTTGGCAGGGCCGGGCGTGGACGGGACAATGTC
This sequence comes from Actinomycetes bacterium, assembly GCA_021810705.1. GTDB lineage: Bacteria > Actinomycetota > Thermoleophilia > Solirubrobacterales > Solirubrobacteraceae > Palsa-465. The sequence goes on along the minus strand of JAJZID010000006.1, from coordinate 19,238 downwards.
GGGTCTTCGGGGTGGAATTTGTATAGCCTGCGGCACGGCCGTGCCCGTTCAGTACGTCCGGCCGGAGGCGAAAGCGGGCGCGCTGGGCTCAGTGCTCCTGGCAACCGTGGCTGAGGGCCATCGTCAGCGGCTATACCTCGCGCCGACGCGGGACCAACGCCACGCTGCCGCCTCCGCGCCAGTGGTGGACGATATCCCCGACGGAGAACTCGGATACGACCCGCGCGCGATTACAGCACCGAACTACGGCTTGACACGATTCTCGGACCTGTTCACCAACCGTCAGCTGCTCGCGCTGACCACATTTAGCGATCTCGTGATCGCGGCGCACGAGCGGACATTGGTCGATGCTCTGGCGACGGGGATGGACTCAGGCGATCGGCTCGAGGCAGGGGGGACAAACGCGGAGGCGTACGCGGACGCTGTATCTACATACCTTGGGTTGGCGATGAGTCGAGGGGCCGACCGGCAGTCGTCCATATGCTCGTGGGACGCGAGCCCGTCGAAGGAGCAGGTGCGTGGAGTGTTCGCTCGCCAAGCGATCCCCATGACCTGGGATTACGCGGAAGCCAATCCATTTGCCAAGTCCAGTGGCACGTGGCGTGAGAGCGTGGATTGGGTTTCGAAGTCCGTCGAGCGGTCGCCGCGCGCAGCCTATACGGGCCAGGTCCGACAGGCCGATGCCAGCTCATCTGATGAGAGCGGGCTGCTCATCTCGACTGACCCGCCGTATTACGACAACATCGGCTACTCCGACCTATCGGACTTCTTCTATGTCTGGCTGCGCCGGTCACTCAGGGACGTGTATCCCGAGCTGCTCAGCACCATGTTGGTGCCGAAGGCGGAGGAACTCGTCGCGAACCCGTATCGACATAACGGTAAGGATGGTGCTAGGGCGTTCTTCGAGGCGGGGTTCCAGGAGGTCTTCGCTCGTGCGCGTGAGTCGGCACTGGCTGATTTTCCGATCACGGTCTACTACGCGTTCAAGCAATCGGAAGATGGGGACGATGGCACGGCGTCGACCGGCTGGGAGACGCTGCTTGACGGGATGATCCGAACCGGCTGGGAGATCACCGCGACCTGGCCGATGCGCAGCGAGCTGGGTAATCGGATGCGCAGCCTCGATTCGAACGCCCTCGCCTCGTCAATCGTGTTGGCGCTTCGCCCACGCCAGGAGGAGGCATTAACGGTCGACCGTCGTGGTCTGATCAAGGCGCTGCACGATGAGCTGCCGGACGCGTTGCGCAAGCTGCAACAGGGCGCGATCGCGCCGGTGGATCTGCCACAGGCCGCGATCGGCCCGGGCATGGCTGTCTTCTCTCGCTACTCACGGGTGATCGAGGACGACGGCTCGACCATGTCCGTGCGCTCGGCGCTCGCGAGGATCAATGAGATTCTTGATCAGGTGCTGAACGAACAAGAGGGTGATTACGACACAGCCACCCGCTTCGCCATCGCCTGGTACAGACATCACAGCTACCGTCAGGGTGAGTTCGGGGCCGCGGACAGCCTCGCGCGCGCCCGTAATACGTCCGTTGACGCCGTCGTGCGCCAGGGCGTCATCACCAGCGCCGCCGGCAAGGTGAAGCTGATCGGGCCGGCGGAACTGTCACCTGATTACGACGTCACGACCGACCACCATGTCGGCATCTGGGAGGTGCTTCATCACCTAATCGCACGCACAGAGAGCGGCGGCCCTCCCGCCGCGGGAGCGTTTCTCGCGGAGGTTCGTCAGCGGCCCGATGACAGCGTAGACCTCGAGCTCGTCAAAGAGCTCGCATTCCTGCTGTTCCATATCGCTGAGAGCAGCGGCTGGACACAGGATGCGCTGTTGTTCAACGGCGTGGCGACGTCTTGGCCTGAGATCATTGATGCGGCTCGCACGGCCCCGGTCGGGCAGCAGCTGGGAATGGATGTGGGAGGTTAGAGCGATGGGGTTCCAAACGCCGCAGTACGACCTGGCGAAGTATCTGGAGTGGACCACCACTGGCCTGCTTCAGCTGCCTGATTTTCAGCGGGAATACAAGTGGGACGATGAGCGGATCCGCTCGCTGCTTGTGACGATCTTGAGCGGGCATCCGTTGGGGGTCGTGATGTTGCTTGAGACTGGCAACGACCAGATCCGCTTCAAGCCTAGGCCGATCGCAGGTGTGACTGTGCCTGACGGTGTTGAGCCGGAGCTGCTTTTGCTCGATGGTCAGCAGCGCCTGACCTCGCTGACGCAGGCGCTCACTGGAGCGGGCCTTGTGGACACCACCGACAGTCGAGGTAAAAAGATCAAGCGCCGTTACTTCATCGACATGGTGCTCGGGCTGGAGAGCGATGACCGCATCGACGAGGCGGTGGTGTCGATAGACGCTGACGGCAAGCGGAAGGAGAACTTCGGCAAGGACGTGGTGCTCGATGTCTCCACCGCGCCGTTGCAGCGGAAGCTCGGGCTGTTTCCCGCCAATTTGCTTCTGGCCTCAGAAGGCGTCAACTGGCTGTTTGATTATCCGGACAAGGACGTGGCGCGCCGCTTTCACGAGCAGGTCGTGCAGGTTGCGCGCACCTACCAGATACCCGCGATCCGGCTTGACAAGACGACCAAGAAGGCGGCGGTCGCGACAGTGTTTGAGAAGGTCAACACTGGTGGCTTGCCGCTGAACGTTTTTGAGCTGCTGACAGCAACTTTTGCCGGCGATAAGGAGTACTTCGATGCGCACGGCAAGGATTTCCGCCTCAACGACGACTGGGCGGAGACGCGCGAGCGCTTTGCTGCACACCCGGTGCTCGCCGGTATCGAAAACACCGACTTTCTGCAGGCGGCCACGCTGCTTACAACACGTGCACTGAGCCTGGAACACTCCGGTCCGAAAGCGCCGGCGATCTCCGCTAGGCGTGAGGACATCCTCAAGCTGACGCTCGCTGACTACCTGCAGTGGCGTGAACCACTGCGCGAGGCGTTTTTGTGGGCGGCTGACTTCCTGGCCGACCGGCATATCTTCACTGCTGAGATGGTTCCTTACCCCAAACAGCTAGTTCCGCTTGTGGCGCTGAAGGTGGTGATGGGGGCCGATGCGGACCTGCTTGGGGTCAGCGAGCGTCTGGTGCGTTGGTTTTGGTGCGGCATTCTTGGCGAGCTCTACGGCGGGGCGATCGAGACGCGCTTTGTCTGGGACCTCACGGAGGTTCCAGCGTGGGCGCGGCAGGAGCCTGAGGCGCTGACCCCGCGCACGGTGAGGGAGGCAAGCTTTGCCGAGTCACGGCTTCACTCGCTGCGCACCCGCCAGTCGGCCGCTTACAAGGGGATCTATGCGCTGCTGCTTGACAACGGCGCGCGCGACTGGATGAAGGACAAGGCTCTGGACAAGGTGCAGTACTCAACCCTCAAGGCTGACATCCGTCACATCTTCCCACGTCGCTGGTGCGATCATGCTGGCATCGATGTAGAACGCCGCGACAGCATAGTTAATAAGACTGTCATCGCGGCGGACACGAACCGCTCGATCGGCGGAGTTGCGCCGTCGCGGTACCTCGAGCTGATACAAACACGCGCTGGCATTGACGATGGCCGACTGGACGCGCTTCTTGACAGCCATCTCGTGACAGCGCGGTGGTTGCGCGCAGATCACTTTGACGGATTCTTTGAGGATCGTCGTGAGCGGCTGTGCAGGCTGGTTGAGGGCGCGATGAGCAAAGAGGTTCAGCGTGACATCGCCGCCGGCGAAGCGGCCGAAAGCTCTGAGCAGTTCGAGGCTGAGGCGCTCGAGGAGCTGGTTTTCGCCTATCCACAGGAGGCATGGCCCGATGGCGACCTCGAATCGTGACCGGATCGGAAAGATGTTTGAGCTGCTCGCGCCGGCGCTGGATGCGTTTATCCAGGAGGCGGTGGGGCCGCGCCTGAACGGGGACGCGGAATGGACGGTCCTGGTGCAGCTCTATGACGAGCGGAGCGGCCGCAGCAGCCTGACTTACAGCCGTAATGATCCTTCTGTGCAGCTGCGCATGCTGACTGAAAACATCACCTCTCGGCTGAAAGGGAACTGGCACCCGTTCCGCGACACATTTGGTCGCGTCGGGCAGACCTACTGCACCGAGTTGCGCGACGTTCGCAACGCGTGGGCGCACAACGAGGCCTTCAGCGAGGATGATTCCTACCGGCATCTGGACACGGCTGAGCGGCTCCTGATGATGATCGGCGCGCCGGCGGTGGCTGATGAGGTCAAGCAGATTCGTTTGAGCCTGAGGCGGATGGCCTCTGAGCGCGACGATCGCAAGACTCTTGCGGCGGTTGCGTCTGCGCCTGGCTCGAGCGGTCTGCTCGCTTGGCGGGAGGTGCTTGCGCCGCATCCCGACATTGCCGAAGGGAACTTCCGTGCCGCCGAGTTCGCCGCGGACCTCTACAAGGTCTCGACCAACGAGGCTGATAGCGGCTACCAGGATCCTGCGGAGTTCCTCGGGCGCACCTATCTCACCGATGGTCTCAAGGATCTGATCAGCCGCTCGATCCGTCGCCTCGCGGGCGACCTCAACGCGAGCCCGGTGATCAACCTCCAGACAAATTTCGGTGGTGGCAAGACGCACAGCATGCTCACGCTCTGGCACCTCGCCTCCGCAACCCCGGCCGGGGCCTATCCGCAGGAGCTCCAGGAGCTGCTGGCGGATACCCCATATGCGGAGCTGCAGAACGTTCGCCGCGTGGCGCTGGTCGGGAACCACCTCGCTACCTCTGGTGACCGCAAACCCGACGGGACGCACGTGAACACGATCTGGGGAGAGCTGGCCTGGCAGCTAGGTGGCGCGGAGGCGTTCGCGCTCGTGGCACAGGCAGACGCCAAGAGAACGCCACCGGGGCAGGCGCTCCATGAGCTGCTTGCCGCCTACGCCCCGGCGCTGATCCTGATCGATGAGTGGGTCGCGTATGCCCGCACACTCGTGGGTCGCGATGACCTCGCCGCCGGAACCTTCGACGATCAGTTCACCTTCGCGCAGTCGCTGACCGAGGCGGTCAAGGGCACGCCCGGTGTGCTGCTGGCGATCTCGATCCCGGCCTCGGAAACGGGGGATGACAACGCTCCAGTCCGAGGCAACGAGGAGGAGGTCGGCGGCGCCCACGGCATCGAAGCGCTGCGGCGTTTGCAGAACGTGGTTCGGCGTGTCGCCGACCAATGGCGGCCCGCATCGTCGGTCGAGGCCTACAAGATCGTGCGCCAACGGTTGTTCCAGGAGCCCGACGCGGAGGCGCTTGCCGCGATCAACCAGACCGCGCGCGCGTTCGTCGAGCTTTACCACAAGCACGCTGATGACTTTCCGCGCGAGGCGCGTGAGGGCAGCTATGAGGATCGCGTCAAGGCGACCTATCCGATCCACCCTGAGCTGTTTGACCGGCTTTATGAGGACTGGTCGAGTCTTGAGCGCTTCCAGCGCACCCGCGGCGTGCTTAGGCTGATGAGCACCGTCATCCAGGCGCTGTGGCGCGGCGGCGATCAGGCGCCTTTGATCATGCCTGGGTCGATCCCGCTGTCCGACGGCAACGTGAACTCTGAGGTCGCGCAGTACCTGCAGGACACCTGGAAGGCCGTGATCGATGCCGATGTCGATGGCGAGAACTCAGAGCCCAAGCGGATCGATGACTCAAAGACGCTCTTTGGCCAACGCCAGATCACCCGGCGCCTTGCGCGGACGGTGTTCTTTGGCGCCGCCCCGACGGTCGGCTCTCCGCACAAGGGCCTTGAGCTGCAGCGCGTGTTCCTCGGTACTGCCATGCCGGGAGATGTGCCGGGCAACTTCCACTCCGCTTTGGCGACGCTCGGGGACCGCGCGACCTACTTCTACAACGCCGGTGGCCGCTACTGGTATGACCTTCACCCGAACATCAGTCGTCGTGCGAAGGACCAGGCTGAGCGTGTCCACGTCGAGGAGGTCTATAAGGAGATCACGGATCGTCTTCGCTCCGAGGCGCGTCACCCTGGTGGCTTCGCCGCAGTGCACAGCTGTCCAGAGGACTCAGCTGACATTCCGGACACAGACGAGGCTCGTCTGGTAATTCTGCACCCGAAGCTCACACACAAGCGCGGCATCAGTGACTCTGCAGCCGTCGCCTTTGCCGGCACGGCCACCGATCGGCGTGGCACCGCCAACCGCACCTTCCGCAACATGCTGGTCTACCTCGCCGGTGACCAAGACCGCATGTCTGAGCTCGAGCACGCGGTGCGCGAATACCTCGGCTGGCGGTTTGTGCTCGAGAAGGCAGACGACCTTGACCTGACCGGCAGCCAGCGCAACCAGGCAACCGAGCGTGCCGCAAAGGCGTCAGAGACGATCGATGTCAGGCTTGTCGGCGCCTACCAGTGGATGCTCGTGCCCGTCGGCCAGCCGATCACGATCAAAGCCTCGAAGATTGACGCTTCGCAGGCACAGCCGCTGGCTGAGCGAGTGAGCCGCAAGCTCGGCAACGAAGGCAGCCTGTCATCGCAGCACGCCCCAGCGCTGATCCGCCACCAGCTCGACACGCATGCCGCGACGCTGTGGACCGCCGGCGACCTTACGGTCGGCCGGCTCTGGCGGCTGTATGCCGAGTACCCATACATGCCGCGGCTCCGTGACCAGAGCGTGCTCAACGCAGGGCTCGCTGCACCGCAGCTGCTCTGGGAGCAGGAGGGCTTTGCCCTCGCCGACGGCTACGACGAGGCCTCCGGCCGCTACCGCGGGCTTGTGCTCCCAACCGACCAGGTTGAGGTCGTGGTTACCGACGCGACCATCATCGTTCCACCCGCAAAGGCGCAAGCCCAACGCGCCGCCGACCAGGCCGCTGCTGCCGGCGCCCAGGCTGCCGCGGCCGGCGCCCAGGCTGCTGCGGCCGGCACCGCCCCGGGCGACACGGTCGTCGTCGGCGATCCCACCGGCCCCGCGCCCACCGGCCCACACACGGCGGCCGCGGCCTCCTCAGCCCCATCGCCGCCCCGGAAGACCCGGTACTACGGTGTCAAGGAGCTCTCCGCAGAGCGCTATGGCTCCGAGTTCAAGAAGCTTGCGGACGAGATCCTCGCGCCGTTGCTCGCCACCCCTGGAATCGATCTCAACATCACGATCGAGATCCAAGCGAACACCGCAGCTGGCTTTGACGATGCCAAGATCCGCACCGTCTCTGAGAACGCGAACACGCTGAAGTTTGAGCAGAGCGGCTTCGAAGATGAATGAACCCATGCTGCTGCTGGGTGACCCGGTGATGCCCAAGCTGCACGGTCGCACTCAATGACTGATTCGGCGTCGGGAGCGTGCACGGCCGCCGCGAACGCACTGTGTCCGGCATTGGAAGTGCTGGCGGTTGCCTGAGCGTCACTCGGCATCATGTTGCCTACAAACTGAGGTTTGCGGAAGCGACAAACAGCGCTGTAGAGACAACAGATTTACTGATAGGCTTTGTTTGTGCTTTCAGCAAACAGCTCTATAGAAGAAACAGAACTGGTCGACGGTGCTGTTGCGTGGCTCAACGGCTCTCTCCCGTCTGGCTGGGCTGCTGAGCGATCCACCTGGCGGATAGTCGGTCCCAACGGTCGCGAGCCGACCGTGATTGACCCGACTATCGATCTGCGCGGATCGAACACAACTGCAACGTTTGTGGTCGAAGCACGGCCGTCGGTATCACCGCGCGACGTCGAGCTCTTGATGGCCGGTCTGAGCAGGACGCTCCGTACCGTGGCTCGCGTCCCCGTGCTCGTCGTTGCGCCGTGGCTGAGCGCCCGCACCCAGGAGGTGCTTCGCGCGGAGGAGATCAACTACGTCGATCTGACCGGCAACGCGTGGATCCGCTCCGAGCAGCCGGCTGTCTTCATAAGCAGTGTCGGGGCGACCCGCAACCCGCAACCGGCTCAGCGCGAGCCGGTTCGGTTGCGCGGCGCCAAGGCGGGACGGCTCGTGCGGACACTCATCGATGTCGCGCCTCCCTATGGTGTTCGCGAGCTCGCCACCGCCACGGGGCTGAACCCTGGCTACGTCTCGCGTCTGCTCGACGCGTTGGACAAAGAAGCGCTGGTTGACCGCTCGGGCCGTGGTGAGGTATCGGGTGTGGACTACTCCGGGCTGCTGCTGCGCTGGACGGAGGCATACCAGGTGTTCAAGAGCAACGAGGTGTCGCGCTTCATTGCACCTGAAGGGGCCGCCCAGGTGCTTACGAAAGTGGCGCCGCTCGCTGCACGCGGTCGCTTCGCGGTGACCGGATCGTTCGCCGCGGTCCGCCGGGCGCCGGTCGCCGCGCCGACATTGCTGGCGGCATATGTGGAAGACCTCTCGGCTGTGGCCGACGCTCTGAGCCTGCTGCCCGCCGACGAGGGCGCCAACGTCGTTCTGTTGCGTCCGTTCGACAACGCGGTCTGGGAGCGCCTTGAGGCTGACGCTGGCATTGCCTATGTCGCACCGTCACAGGCCGTTGCTGACTGTCTGACGGGGACGGGACGGATGCCGGCTGAGGGCCAGGCACTGCTCGCGTGGATGAGCGAGAACGAGACCCTTTGGCGAGCGCCGTCGCTTGCAACCCTCACCGGGTCCGATCAGCTGCCATGAGCCCGGTCGACCCGATCTATGTTGAGGCGCGGCGCGTTTTGCTCGACGCGCTCGTCGCGTTGGCGCCACACAGGCAGGCGTTTGTTGTCGCCGGCGCCCAGGCCGTCTATCTGCGCGCCGGGGAGAGTGAGCTTGCGCTCGCGCCATACGCGACCGACGGCGATCTGGCGCTTGACCCGACAGCGTGAGCTCCACGCTCGCGGAGCTCGAGAGCCATGAGATCGCTGGACCGCCAACGACCGCCGCCATCGGATACCTCCAAGAGCTGTTCGGCCGACGCGGCAGCGCAGGGATCCAGATGGCGAGCCGGGCGCGTCAGGGTTCGATCCCGCAGGAGCGTGTCATGGCCATCTGCGTGGCGTACACCGCCGGGCTGCTTGAGCGGAACGGTCACTGACCCACCGTGACTTGTCATCGCCGTGAGAAGCGGCCTGGCTAGAGCTCCCAGCCGAGACCGCTGTCGTGCTCCAAGCCCGGATCGGCGTCGCGCGCTGTCTCATGCTCCAACGCCCGTTGGGCGGCGAGCGGCAGCGCGATCGACGGTATCTCCGGCTCGCTGCGCCCGACTCGTTCGGCAAGTCGCTCCATTGGCTCAAGCTCGCTGTCGTACAGCATCTCGTTGCTGACGTGGATGTCTGTGCGCTGGCGGGCGCGGGTGAGTGCGACGTAGGTCCCTTGCGCGGTGGCGTGGTCGGCGACGATCAGGTGAGTGGTGTCCGTCGTCACGCCCTGGGCTGGGACGGGGTGCTGAACGTAGGCGAGGCGCAGGTCGGCGTGCTCGGCCTGCTCGCGGCTCATCGTGAGCGTGGTTCCGTCCGCGAGCTGGAGCGACAGCTGTCCAGCGCGCGGGTCAACCTCGGTGATCGTTGCGGTGGCTCCATTGCGGACGGGGCCGTGGGGGAGGGTGACGGTGTGACGAACCTGAACCTCGTCCCCGGCGCGCAGCTGGTAGGGGCGGCCGGGGATTCTCAGGGTGTTGTGAGCGAGCTGCCGGTCACGGGCGCGGAGCGCCTGGGCGTGGGCGTTGAGCTCGTCCAGGTGCTCGTTTGAGGTCTGGGTGATCACGAGCGTCCGCTTGCCGTCGGTCCGGTCGCGGTGGGCGGCCTCAAGCGCGGCGCGCTCCGCGGAAGCCTGGTCGGGTGCCTGGTGCAGCCGGCCGCGGGCGGCGTAGCCCTCGAGTGCCCGTTGGTGCTGTCCGTCGCGGAAGCGGCGCTGATCGCGCTGCTCTTCGGGGTCGCGTGCCCTGAGGTTGGCGGCGAGCTCGGCGCGTGAGCCCTGGCGGTTGGCCAGTTGCTCGAGTCGCGGCCACAGGCCGGCGGCTCCGATTGGCTTTGACTGCTGCGGGTCCCCGACGATGATCAGGCGCGCCCAGTGATCCTCTACGGCCTCGAGCAGGTGCTGCTGCTCGCGGGTCGATGCGAGCGCGGCTTCGTCGTGGATGACGGTTGTGCGGGAATCGATCTCAAGCTGGCCGGTGGTGATCGCGTGCTGCAGCGCGACGGTTGAGTAGGCGGGTGCGTCGACCCCGACCGCGGCGAGGTCGGCGGCGAGGCGTTCGGCCGCGACCGCGGCGGTGCTGGTGAGGATCACGTTGTTGCCGTTTGCCTTGTGGGCGAGCGCTACGGCCTGTAGCAGCGTGCTCTTGCCGGTGCCGGCCTGGCCCTCGATCATCACGACCTGCCGGTCTGAGCAGGCGAGCTCGAGCGCCTCGCGCTGCTCCACTGAGAGCCTGCCGCCCTCGGTGGACAGGCGCTCATCGATGGTCGCGGCCGCCTGCTCGACGAGCTGGCCCGGGATCGCCCGGCGCCGCTCGCGAGTCAGCGCCTCAAACGTCTCGACTGTCTGCTTCTCGAGCGCGCGGTGCCAGGCGGTGGTGCTGCTGCCATCGGCCAGGCGCAGGACCGCGTGCTTGTCGCGTGCCTGCGCGAGCGCGCCGAGCGCCTGCTCGATGCTGACCCCTGCGGCCTGTTCGAGCGCGACCGCACGGGCGTCACGGTCTGTGAAGGTCGCGTCGAACTCGGTCAGTCCATGCAAAAGCTCACGCTGCTCCAGCGCTACTGGGGCGGCTCTGGTGAGATCGCGCAGGCTGTTGAGCTGCTGTGCGGTGAACCCCGCGCCGGTGGCGGCGTTCAGCCACTCGCGGTCAAGCTCGGCATTGGTGGCCGGCTGCTTGCCGCGACGGGTGGTGAGCGCCGCGCGACGCTCGGCGGCGGCGCCGAGCCGCTCGACACCGGTCTGCTGAAGGCTGCGCCGGATCTCTGCCTGCACCTGGTGGTGGCGGGTGGACCAGGTGTCGATCAGCTCCTGTGGCACCCCCGCGACCTCGAAGTAGCGCCCACCACGCCCGGTGCCGCGCGCGATCTCAAACCCGAGCGCTGTGAGCTCCCGCGCGAGCTCCGTTCGGTAGGCGGCGCCAAGCTCTCGACGGTGCAGGAACCAGGAGCGGGAGTCGATCGCAACAACCCGTCCGTCGCCACGAACCGCCGCGTGCAGCAGGACGTGGGAGTGCAGCTGCGGGTCCGGGACACGCTCACTCGCCGCCCGTGCGGTGGTGTGCCTCCAACTGCTGGCGATCAGCTCCCTGGCCTTGGCGTGCACCACGGCCTCGCGGCCGACTCGGTAGCGGACCATCGGCACCTGAGCGGTGGCGTAGGCAAGCGCCCGGTCGATCGCCTGCTCGTGCACCGCCTCGATCCTGACGCGCAGCTCGGTGTCAGCCAGAGCCCAGATCGCGCTCACTGACTTCGGTGCCGAGAAGGTCGCGTCGATCGCGGCGACCGCCTCACCGCTTGCGCCGGTGCGCCGCAGCTGCTGCCCGGTCAGCGGATGGCGGACCGCCATCAGCTCCCGCAGCGCGTCCCCACCGACCGGCCGCTGTGGGTCGCATCCCATCGCCTGGGCTCCGCTGATCCACCGGCCTGGGGCCTCGACCCGCTCGCCACCTTTCAGGTAGTAGTCGCCGAGCTCGGCTGCTGTGGTCTTGCCCTCCAGGTAGTCGGCATAGCCGGCTGCCATCCGTCCGGTGACCTTCGCGACGGTCAGCATGCCGACGCCTCACGGTCGGCTGCCGCCCGTCGGCTGCCAGCGCGAGCCAGCCCGACCTTGCCCTGAGCAGGACGACTCTCCAGCCGTTCCAGCCCTCTGCCCAAGGGGACCACACTGTACGCACAGGGAGTGCTTGCCCCGAAGCGTCCCCTGGCGTCCCGCCGCTCACCGGCCATGAACGACCGCCTGGAGGGGGGAATAGCGCGCGTGGGTGGGCGTGAGCGTGACCAGTTCCCAGCGCACGCCGTCGAGGTGCAGGCCGTGGCCGGCGGGGATGTTTGCGACCTCACCGGGGGAGAGGACACGGGTGCGCTGCGTTGAGTGGCTGAAGGACCGGTGCGTACCAAACAGTCGGCCCGGTATCTGCTCCTTGGTTTCAGTCACGACCCTGCGGTCGTACTCGCCGAGCGCGGTCGAGATCGTCTCGAGCGTGCGCTGGTCAGCGACACCCGGGAGGATCAGCTTGGTGCCGAAGAGGGTCAGGAACCCGTCAGCCTGCGGACCCCAGCGCGCGCGGGCCTGTGAGAGATCCTGCAGGACGGCGAGCAGCAGCAGACCCTGGCCGCCGCCCTCCGATGCGATCTGCGGCAGCTCGGTGATCGGGGCGACGTTTGCCACCTCATCCAGCGCGAACAGCACCCGGCCGGCCAGCCGGCCGGCGGCGTGGGCTTGGTAGGTGGCGCGGCGGATCTCTGAGAGCAGCCCGCACACCAGCGGTGCGGCCATCCGTTGGCTCTCAGCGGGCGCGTGGATGTAGACGGTGTCTGCGGAGGTAACGAACTCGCTGGCGTCAAAGTTCTCGCCCTCGGCCGCATCGAGTGCCGCCTGGGAGGTGTAGGCGTCGAGCGCGTCGGCGGCGGTTGAGAAGATCGAAGAGCGCTCCCGCGCCTCGGTGTTGGCGACCCCGCTCAGCACGTCCACCGCCAACGGCGTCGTGTCGGTCTCGCGCAGCCGGTTGAGCGGGCCGTCGATGTCGTGGTTTGTGACCCAGCCGATCACGGTGCGCATCGGCTCCTCGCTGATCGCCGCCGCGTGCAGGATTGCGGCGAGCAGCGCCTGCGCACGCTTGGCCCAATGGCTCGCGTCGGTGACGCCGGCGCCAACGGCCGCGCCGTCGACCATCGCGCGGGCCATCAGCAGTGCCCCATCCCAGTCCCTGGAGCAGGACAGCGGAGACCAGCGCAGCGTCTTTACGCCGGCGGTCTCCTGCGCGTGGCCGGTGGGGTCGAACTGCCACACCCGCCCGCGCTCCCAGCGGGCGCTCATCGTGGCGGACAGCACGTCCGGCTTGGTCGACGTGGACACGACCGGGCCGGGATAGTGAAGCAGCGTCGGGATGATCACGCTGGTCGTCTTGCCGGACTGAGACGGGCCGATCACCAGCGCCGCTCGCCCCGCCCGTGACCAGCGCCCCCGCCCGCCCTGAGCGACACCCAGGTACACGCCGGACGGGGGCAGAGCCGGCGAGACGTCGGGCGGGCCAGCGGGCCCGCCCGACAGGAACTCGCGCAGCCGGGGCAGGAGCTCGAAGCGGCGGTTGAGCCGCACGCACCCGTAGAACAGCCCAGCGCACAGCAGCAGGTGAAAGGCGGTGGATGAGACCATCGCGGCGGCGAACAGCACCCAGCCGACCGTCTTCTTGGCACCCAGCCCGGACTGGGACTGTTGGTGTGATGGCCCCCAGTCGCTCATCGCTCGCTCCCCCCGAGCAGCGCCTCGAGCTGCGGGCGCAAAAACCGGTAGGTGCGTCCCAGGCGCGTGTGCGGCAGCTGCCCTTGGCGGGCGAGGTAGTAGACGGTGGAGACCGGTATCGCGAGCAGATCGGCGACCTCGCTGACGGTCATCACCTCATCGCGCGTGAGACCGCGACGAGCGCCGTCCGGTGTGTGCGGCAGTACATGTGTGGTTTGCATGCCCACACCGTGATGGGACGGTTGGGACGTATCTACCACGCTTGGGGACGCTTTCAGGGACTCTCGGGGACGCTTGAGGACGCACCGGGACGCTCCGTGCAGTTCCGTACAGTTCCTGCTGCAAACACGGTCGCTGGTGGGAGATCTCCGGGTGGGGAACGAGCAGCTCAGACAAGCCCTCAGAAACGCCGGTCTCGAGGTCGACGATGTCGCCGTCAAAGCGGAGGTCGACGTCAAGACCGTGCGAAGGTGGGTCGCTGGGCGCACTCCGCGTGCGCGCTACCGCCGCCGTGTCGCCGACGCGCTCGGAGTCCCCGAGCGGGTGCTCTGGCCGGATGAGGTGCCCGACCAGGAGCAGCCAGCCGACGACGGAACGGAGGCTTTCGAGCTGCTTGTCGCGCGCAGCGCCCCGGACTGGCGCGAGCTGCTCACAGACGCCTGCGAGCGCGCCTGGCTGCTTGACCTCACACTCGGCGACGTTCTCGCCGACGGGGATGGCCGGCTGCTCGCCGACGCTGCTCGCCGAGGCTGCCAGGTCAGGGTGCTGATCAGTGACCCTGACTCGGTGCACCTGGCGATCGCCGAGCAGGACGCCGGACGGCACGTGAACCTCGCCCACAGGCCGGCATCCGTGCGCGAGCTTGACCGGGTTGTTGAGCTGCTCGCGCCGCATGCCGAGCGGGGTGCGGTCGAAGTGCGCAGGTTCGTCGACGCCGGCGCCTACCAAGTGCTCGTCTTCGACGACCAGGCGCTCATACGCCTGCGCCTCTCCGGTGTTGTTGCCGACGCAAGCCCCGTCCTGTACCTCTCACGCGACGGGAGCGGCGAGGTCTTCGACGGCTTCACCGAGCACTTCCAGACGATCTGGCAGCGCAGCGAGGCGCTCGGCTGACCGCCAGCACGGCGGTCCCTTCCGCGGGAACCTATGCGCCGGTTACAGCCAAGGTCTGTCGGTAGCCCGCCAGATCCACCATCGCGGACGGGGGCGTTAAGCCACCGACCAACACAGCTCCCTGCTCGGTGATCAGGTAGCTGATCGGTGCATCGGCGTGCAACCGGACACGCCCGACCAGGCCCCGCTCACGCAACCGCTCGAGCCTTTCAGCCGCCTCGCGCTCGTTCATGCCGAGCGTGCGCGCAACGTGCTTGGCGAGCATCAGCTCGCTCTCGGCCAGCAACGCGAGCACATCGAGGTCCGGGTCTTTCTCTTCGGCCGCAGCGGCCTCGGCCGGGAGCGGGGCGAGCGACCTGACCTCGGCGAGCGCGGGGTGCTCGCGAAGGCCGTCGACCCCGTACAACGCCCACACCACGGCCACCATGATCTGCGCGGTCAGCGGTCCCGACAGGCAAAGCGGCGCGGTCTGCGGATACTCGATCACCACGCTCCGTGTTTTCGGCTCCACCCGAACGGCCGATGCCTCCGCGTGCAAGAAGCTGAGCCACCCCTTCGCCTGCGCCTGGCAGAGCATCCGCCGGTCGGTCACCACCACGCGGGACTGCTGGCGCTCCCGCCAGCGTGCGGCCGCCGCAAACCCCGCCTCGTTCACGCGGCCGCGCCTGCCCGCACGGTCAACCGAGTGATCGAGCAGAACCGGCCCGCTGGCAGTGCCGTAATCGCTGGTGGCCACATGCGCGTGGGTCGCGGCGGGCCCAACCCCGTAATAGCGCGCATACGAGACCGTGCCCTCGACAAGAACCCGCTCACCGGGCTGGAGCACGACATCCCACACCTGCCCGAGGACCGGCACCTCGCCCGCCAAGAGCCGCTCCAACAGCCGCCGTGCCTGCGCCACATGCTGGTCGTTGAGCGTCCGTGCTTGCTCCTGTTGTCGCTGCTGCTCGATCGCACGACGGGCACGGTTGAAGCGTGAGATGGCGAAGAGCAGCAGTATCGCCCCGATCGCCCACAGCACGAGCACCGACCCGCCGAGGATCAGCACGGTGGATTGTGGGAGCTTCGACGGGTTACCGGCGGCCGTGTTGATCACCAGCCCGACGATCACGCAGGCCACCGCGAGCGACAGGTACACCCAGGCTGCCCGGTAGCTCCCTGATCGCCCATCTCGCGTGCCGCGAACCGAACGCACCGACACCTCCCACGTCAACTCGATCGAGCTGCTCGACTACAGCCTACGTCAACCGGCCCGCGAAATCAGGTTCGTGGCCGCAGGCGATTGCTGCCAGATGTCGGCCAGTGCGAAACGTCACCTGCACAGGATCCCAGTGGGTCCGATCCGGAAAGTAGGATCGCGCCAACGGCCACGCCATCGGGGGTGTGGCGCTGCTCAAAGGGGAGGGACACGCAATGGAGTCCAAGGGGTTCTTCGGGTCGCTGTTTGACCTGTCGTTCAGCTCACTGGTCACGCCCAGGATCATCAAGACCATCTATGTGCTGACACTCATCGGCATCGCCCTGGCGGCGATCCTGTTCACCATCAGCGCGTTCAGTACCAGCTCCGGCCTCGGCGCCATCACGCTGCTGATCCTCGCGCCGATCTTCTCGCTCTTCTACATCGTGTACGCCCGCGTGTTCCTGGAGTTCTTTCTGGCCATCTTCCGTGTCGCCGAGACCAACGCCGAGCTTGTGGCGCTCAAACGCATCGAGCTGGGACTCGACGTCCCGCCACCGGCAGAACCGGTCACCGACACCGCGAGCTGACGCGGCTGGCGGCGGCCGGGTCACAGACCGCGCAAGCGCTGAGAGCTTCGACTGCGCGAGCCGGACGCTCAGGGGCTCCGTGGGCCGGAGCCTCGGGCCATCCCCGCAGTCTTGTGCCCGGCGCGGGTCCGGTTACGCCTGCGTGGTTTGCTCGGCGTCATGCCCAAACGAGAGGTCACGTGCTGCAGCTCTCTGGCGCGCTCGGCGAGGCTGCAGACCCGAACGCGACGCGGGTCGCTAGGGCTGCGAGCTAGAAAGCGATGGCGTTATGAGCACCCCGGCGTCGCGCCTCGTCTGCAGACACGATCTCGCGACCGAACGGTCGCATGGACACGTTGATCAGCTTGAAGTTCGCAAGTCCGAGCGGGATGCCGATGACCGTGAGGCACAGCAGCACGCCGGTGATCAGATGTACCACGGCAAGCCACCAACCACCCAGCACGAACCACAAGATGTTCCCCAGGGTGGAGCCGATCCCCTTGCCGGGCTGCGTCACGACCGCTCGCCCGAAGGGCCACACGCCGAAGAACGCGATCCGCAGCGCGGCGATACCGAACGGAATCGTCACGATGAAGACAAAGCACAGCAGCGCTGCGAAGGCGTAGGCAACGAACAGCCAGAACCCGGCCAGGACGAACCAAATGATGTTCGCCAAGAGCCTCATGTGGCGAGTCTAAGCGGCCAACAGCAGCTTGTGTGGTGGCCGACGCACTCGCGCAACGCGTCCACTGCGGAGGAGTGTTTCCGAGCAAAGAAATCGCCGGCGTCGGGGGACCCGCCGAGTGCTCCTACGTCGCCAAAGGACTTGTCTCGGCTCGCGGGCTCGAAGTGCAAAAGCGATAGCGGCTGGGGCCAGCTAGTGGTGAAGGTGGTGCGCGCCGCTGAGCGCGACGGGGAGAACCTGGGCCGCCTGTTCCCACGGCCCTGGTCTCCCGCCACCTCGCCATCGGTCGTAAATGAACTGGATGGCTGCGACCGAGAGCCACCAGCGGATCTCTGCTGCCGTCGGGCACCAATGGTCAGCAACAGCGTGCAGATACCCGCGAGAAGCGGCGCGGCAGCGAGCGTGGTGATCTTTTGCCTCGTACCCCTCTGGCCCGGAGCCGAGCAGCGCGATGAACATCAGCCGGCCGAGGTCCAGGCCAATCGGTGCGATCTGTGCTTGCTCCCAATCAACCAGCGTGCCGGTGCTCCCGGTATCGAGGTAATTGCCCGGGCCCGGGTCACCGTGGGTGAGCACCATTACCACCACGGTCGGCAATGCGCGCTGAGTAAGCGCAGCCCAGTCTGGGATCGCCTCAACGAACCGGTCAAGCCGCGCGCCGAGCTCCCGAACACGGGCAGCGTGCTCCTCCACGAACTCATCCGGTTCGAGTCTCGGCAGCCGATGATCCGAATGACCAACCTCCGCCAGTCGCCCCAGCGCTCCTCCCATCCGCTCCCACCCCTCGACCGTGGCCGGCGGCGCGCCGGGGCAGCGTTCGGTCACCAGGCACCTGACCCGATCACCATCCAAGCTCGCGTCACCAAACGCCACCAGCGCTGGTGCCGCACCCGGGGCCTCCGCTCCCAACCACGCCAGAGCCGCTCGCTCACGATCCAACGCGCCCTGGATCCGCTCGAACTTCACCACGACCGGCTCGCCACCGTCGGCGAGCACCGCGAACATGATCTCGTGTCGGGTGCCCTGGGCCGGCCGACCATCGAGCTCCACGATCGGCCCGCCATCAATCGCCAGTCGTTGCAGCACCACCCAAGTATCAAGGACGGGCCCCATCGCGGTCACGCCAGTCCCGCGTCGCCATAGCGCCTGCGGGAGAGCCGGACGCTGAAAGGTGAAAGCAGTGTGAACCTGCTGTTTGAGCTACCGATCCGCTTTCTTGCTGTCTGCGGTCGCGGGTAGCTGGCCGAGGAATCGCCTGGCTTCTCGCGGCGTGCGAAACACATGAACCTCTGCGCCTAGCGCGATCGAGGAGATCTCGTTCACCACGATCGGGAGGCTCCGGCGCCTGTATCCCAGCACCCAGATCCAGTAGTCCAGTCGCTGCCTTCCGCGTCGGAGCGACTGCCAGCCGCAACGCAAGAGCGAGTAATCGAGGACAAAGACCGTGTCGGCTCGCTCGAGCCGCGGCATCGGAAGGTCATAGGGTCCGAGGTCGCCGTCCAAGATCCACTGGCGTGGGGCAGCCAGCTCGCGTTGAACCCGGACCCATTGTTGATGTGGCATCGCGCGCCTGCCTCCCTGCCAGAACCGCTCGTCCAACTCGACGACTGGCAGCCCGGTGCTCCGCCCAAGTCGGCGAGCGAACGTGGATTTGCCGGCACCGCCGCGCCCGAATACAAGAACCCGCTCCAAACGAACGATCTTGCCATTACCTGCCCGCTCATCGTCGCCTTATGTTCAGGTGGCTCGGGACCGTGAACGACGTGCACGAACAGGCCGTCTGAGCGGCTGGCGCGCTGGCTATCTGAGGTCGTGATCGATGTGAACCACGTGACCGAGCCGTGGGCGGCAACCCGCGGCGGAAGCGGCGCGAAGCTGCGGATGACGGAGCTGGCGGGCACCCGGGTCCGTTCCTCCCGGTCAACGAGCCCGCGAACGACTGGTCCGGCGTCTTGTGAGACGCTGCCTGGCACCAGGCGACCCACGGTGCCACCAGAGCCCTTGCGGAAACCGCAGGCGTGGCTGCCTCCCTTCATGGCGCCGTTGACGTTCCCCTCGGCCGCCTACGACCTTGTTCGTTTCTTTCGTAGCTCGTCAGCGCGTCAGCCGGGGCTGCTGATCGCCCACGTCGATCACATGCGAATGACCTCAGTCTCCAGCAACGACGGCTCGTTCACATCCCACCTGCACATAAGTCGCCAAAGCTCAAGCGGTGGCGAACGGGTCCTGATCGTGAAAGCGCTCGTCTCGGATTCCGCGCAAAGCAGGTGGTTCGAGGAACCAGCGTGGATGCCTGTCTCATGCGCGATGCAGGTGTCGATCGGAAGCGGTTTACGCCCACGTCGTGCGCGCGACGATGAACCAGCTCCCGTCAAAGAGGATCTCGGCTCCGTTGAGCTCTTCGGATAGTTGG
>JAJZID010000113.1:2595-6582 GCA_021810705.1 Actinomycetes bacterium | reverse complement strand
CTTAGGTCCCGCGGCTCGTGCTGAACACCCTGAAGAACCCTGAAAATTGGGCGCCTGTGGCGCGTTCAGGGTGGTCGCTCGGTGGCGGCTACGGTGTGCCTGTGGACAACGGTTCGGGGCCGCGTGCGGCGCCGAGAGCGACCGGGAGCTCGCCCCGGGCCCGGATCCCGAGCTTGCGGTAGGCGGCGCGCAGCTGCGACTCGATCGTCTTCTCGCTGAGCACGAGTGCCTCGGCGATCTCCCGGTTGGTGAGACCCTCTGCGGCCAGTCGCGCGGTTCGCGACTCGGCGGTGCTGAGCGCGGCGGGGCCGTGCCGGCGAGCACGACGGGGACGGCTGCCGGCCTGCGTGGCCAGCTCGCCGGCGCGGCCCGCAAGCGCGGCGGCGCCCAGCTGCTCGGCGAGCCTCGCGCCGCGCTCGAGCAGCTGCCGGGCCTGCGCGCGGTTCTCGCCTGTGAGCGCCTGGCCGAGGTCCACCAGGGCACGTGCGAGCTCCAGGCGCGCAAACCCGCGCTCCAGCAGCCCCACCGACTCCTCCAGCAGCGCCCGGCCGGCCGGTCCGCCGCGCACGCGCCCGCCGATGCGCAGGGCGACCCCGATCGCCTCTGGCACGCCGCACGCCCGAGCCAGATCAAGCTGCTCTGCGGCGAGCGCCGCAGCGCGGTCGTGGTCGCCCAGCTCGAGCAGCGCCTCGGTCGCGGTGACCCGCCATGGCGCCGACACCGGGTCGCGCAGGCCAAACCGCTCGGCGATCTCGCCCGCCAGCAGCAGATCCTCAAGCCCGAGGACCAGCGACCCGGCCGCGATCCGCGCCTGTGCGCGGGCGTGCAGAAGCCCAGGCGTGGGCATGATCTCCGGCAGCTCGCCCGCCAGGTCGCCGTCGCGCAGCAGCCCCTCGGCCTCATCGACACGACCCTGACAGACCAGCGACTCGATCAGGGCGCGCAGGATGAAACGTGGCCCGACCTCGCCGGGCGGCAGCAGCTCGAGGCCCGTGCGCGTATCGATCTCGGCCCGCAGCATCTCTCCCTCAAGCCGGCTGACCTCCCCGTGCATGGCGATCGCGAAGCCCAGCGCCACCGCGTCACCGGCGGCGCGTGCGTGCGCAGCGGCATCGTGCAGGTGCGCCCGCGCCGTCTCGGTGCGCCCTACGTAGGCGAGGCTGAGCACGGCCTTGCTGTGGGCCTGCATGCCACGGGAGAGCAGCGCCCCTCCGGCAAGCGAGCGCTCCGCGAGCACCGCGGTCTGCGTGGCCTTCCCGCAGCCGGTGAGCGACTCGGTCGCGAGCTCAGCCAGCCGCCAGCGGTAGGCAAACTCGCTTGCGTGGCGACGGTCGCCGAGCCGTGCGAGCTGCCGGCCACGGAGCCGGACGAGCCCGGGCACAAAGGTCATCTGGTGCACCGCGAGCGCCTCGAGCTCCTCGTCCAGGTCCGCCTCCGCAGCCGTGAGCGCGGACCTGGCACGCTCGAGCACCGCGACCGACTCCTCAAACCGCCTGGCGTAGTTGAGCGCGGCCGCCAGCGACGCGGCGATCTCCCCTGACTGCCGCGGCGAGCTTGCCGCGGCCAGCGCCTGCTCGAGCACACCTACGGCCTCCGGCTCGCCGAGCGCAAGCAGCATCTGGCCGAGGCTCGCACCGACCTCGGCCCGGCGCCCGTCGGCGGGTGGCTCCGTCAGCGCCCGTCGCAGCAGGGTTGCGGCGACCTCCGTCGCCCCGCGGGCAGCGGCCAGCGCCGCTGCCCGCGCCAGCGTGTCGGCCACGAGCGGGTCACCAGCCGGTGGCAGCTCGAGCAGGCGCGCTGCCGCCTGCTCCAGCAAACCCTGTTCGCCAAGCCAATCGGCGCTGCGGCGCAGCAGAGCGAAGCGGGCCTGTGGCTTCACCTGCTCACGGACCGCCGCGCCCACAAGCGGGTGGGTGAGCTCTGGCGGGTCGGCGCGGCGCAGCAGGTCGAGCTCGACCAGCCGGTGGGCCGCGAGGTACGCCTCATGCGGAGCCAGCGCCAACAGCTCCACGAGCGCCGGGAGGCCACCCAGCTCACCGGCGACGGCCACGGTCTCGAGCAGGGATCGTTCGATGGGGCGCAGCGACGCCAGCCGTCGAGCGACATTGCCGGAGACGGTGCGGGTCCCGATCTCCCGCAGGCGCGCCGCAGACAGCCGCTCACCCGCTGCGCCGGACTGTCGCAGGGCGTCCGCGAGCGCTCCCAGCAGGTAGGGGTTGCCTCCCGTCTGCTCGTGACAACGGGCGCCGAGCTCCGGGCTGACACCGCCCTCGATCCAGCCGGTCAGCAGCTGCACGGCCCCGGACTCGCTGAGTGGCGCCGGTCTGAGCACCACCGCGTCGCGCTCGTCGAGCAGCTCCGCAAGCGGTGGGCTGTGTGTGCCCAACACCTCTGCTCGCGTTGCCAGCAGCAACCCGATGCGCGCCGCGCTCGCTCGCTCCGCCAGCCTGGCCAGCAGGCGCAATGACGTGGGATCCGCCCAGTGAACGTCATCCACGGCGATCAGCACCGGGACCGCATCGGCCAGATCGAGGATGGCGGCCGCGGCGCGGGTGAGCATCGCCGCTGCGTTTGGGGGCGTGGCGGCCAGCGGGCCGCCACGCCCGCTGTCCTCCGGCCAGAAGCGCCCGAAGCCGGCGCGGGTGACGGCGAATCCCACCTGGGCTGCGACCTCGGAGCCGCGGCTGGCGAGCCACTGCATGCCGCGCGCGCGGGCGATGTCGCCGGCGGCGTCCACCAGCGCCGTCTTGCCGATGCCCGCCGGTCCGGTGATCAGCAGGCGGCCTCCGTGGCCGGCACGCACCCGCTCCACAAAGCTCTCCAGCACGTCGAGCTCACGGTCGCGTTCAAGCAGCGTCGTCATCCTCAAAGCCCTGATCCCTGCTGCCACGGCGGGCCGTCACGCGCCTCCGCCTCGGGCCTGAGTCAGCCTACACCTCGCCGCGCGTGCTCGCCCGAGCCGCGGCGCCATCCGGTCGCCGCTGGCGCCCGTGATCAGGCATGCGGGCCCCCTCTTACGCGGCTCTAATCATCGGCCCATAGGCTGACCGCTGAGCGGCGATGTCAGGACCTAAGCATCTGTGGTCAGGCGACTGGGAGCACGAGTCCGGCAAGGCTTCAGAGGACTCGGCCACCGGTAGGCTGTCTGCGTTCACGCCCGCGGCGGCGCCCGGCCCTGCCGGCACGGCCGCTGCGGACGTGCGTCGGCGCAGCATGCCGCGGCGCACGCGCGTGCTGGTGGCGCTCAGCAGCATGACGGCGCTGGCTGGCGCTGCGGTCGTGGTGGTGCTGGTGCTCGCGGGTCCTGGCACGCGGGTACCAGCCCCGCGCCGCGCGGTTGCGCACGTCAGCACCTCTCACGGAGCGACCAGCACGCCAGCTGCGCCACCGACCCCGACGACACCCGCCAGCGTGCTCGCCGGGCCGACGATGAACTGGCTTGGCATGCAGATCGTCACCGGACCGACCGGCGCGGTTGTGAACACCGTCAAGCTCGGCAGCCCCGCCGACGCGGCCGGCTTTGAGCCGGGTGATCAGATCGAGCAGATCGACGGGTACGCGATCAGCTCCGTTGGCGCCATACGCCGCGTGGCTGGGCGGATTCCGCTGGGCCACAGCATGCTCGTCTCGGTGCTGCGCAGCACGGTCACGGTGCAGCTCTCGCTGCCAATGCTGGCGCGCCCGACGTTTCATTCGTGAACCTGGTCGCGTGAGCATCCACCGGTGAGCTTTGCCACGCCGCTTGTGCTTCTGGGCCTGCTGGCGCTGCCGGTGCTCGCCTGGCTCTACCTGCGCGAGCAGCGCCGCCGCGTCGCCGCGCTCCAGCTGGCGGTGTCCGCACCGCTGCTCGCCTCGCTGGCGCCACGGCGGCCAGGCTGGCGTCGGCACGCGCCCTATCTGCTTCTGGGCCTCGGCATCGGCGCTCTGATCCTGTCTGGGGCACGGCCGCGCCACGTCGTCTTTCGCCCGCTGCGCTCGGCGACCGTG
>JAJZID010000113.1:0-2585 GCA_021810705.1 Actinomycetes bacterium | reverse complement strand
GATGCTGCTCAACGACATCTCGGCGTCGATGAGCGCCGGCGACGTGCGGCCTTCGCGGCTGGTGGCGGCCAAGCGGGCCGCCACCAGCTTCCTTGACGGGGTGGGCCCGGGCATCCGCGTCGGGTCGATCGTCTTTGCCCGTCATGCGGTCGTCCTGCAGGCGCCCACCAGCGACCATGCGCTGACCCGCTCCGCACTTGCGCGGATCAGGTCCGGTGGCGGCGGCACCGCGATGGGCTCGGCGATCGCGCTTGGCCTGGCGGCCGTGCACCAGCACGCCCGCCGTGGCGCCGCGCGGGTGCCGGGGTCGATGATCCTGATCTCAGACGGGGGCGCCAACGTGGGACCCAACCCGGTGGCGGTGGCGGCACAGGCCGGGCGGGAGCACGTTCGTGTCTACACGGTCGCGGTCGGCACCGCGCACGGTGAGGCGGAGATCCCCTACCGGCACGGCGAGCGGCTCGAGCCTGTGCCCGTTGACCCGCTGACGCTGGCGCGCATCGCCCGCGCCTCCCACGCCCGGGCCTACCGTGCCGCGGACTCGGCGACCGTGAGCGCGATCTACCGGCGGCTCGCGACGACGCTCACCCACCGCCGCGTGCAGGCCTCGCTGGCAGGCTACTTTGCCGGGGCTGGGCTGGTGGCGCTGGCACTGGCGGTTGCGCTCTCGCTGAACTGGTTTGGCTGGCTGGCGTGAGGAGCTGAAAGGAGACGCAATGACCGACACAAACGAGGACCTCAAAGCCCAGGCGCTCGCGCGCAACGCCATGCAGGAGGCGCTCGCCGAGATCAGGCGGGTGATCGTCGGCCAGGACGCGATGCTCGACCGCGTGCTCGTGAGCCTGCTGGCCGGCGGCCACGTGCTGCTCGAGGGCGTTCCGGGGCTCGCCAAGACGCTCACCCTGAGAACGCTTGCGGCGGTGCTCGGCGGCAGCTTCGGCCGCATCCAGTTCACGCCGGACCTGGTGCCCTCCGACCTCGTGGGCACCCGCATCTGGCGCCCGGACAGCGGCAGCTTCGAGACCGAGCTCGGGCCTGTGTTTCACAACTTCATCCTCGCCGACGAGATCAACCGCGCGCCCGCCAAGGTGCAGTCGGCGCTGCTCGAGGTCATGCAGGAGCGTCAGGTCACGATCGCCGGCGCCACCTACCCGGTGCCTGAGCCGTTCATCGTGATGGCCACCCAGAACCCGATCGAGTCCGAGGGCACCTACCCGCTCCCGGAGGCGCAGCTTGACCGCTTCCTGATGAAGATCGTTGTCGACTATCCCTCCCGGGAGGAGGAGGCGATGATCGTCGCGCGCAGCCTCCAGGAGGCGGCCGGCGTGCGCGAGTGCCTGAGCCTCGCCGACCTCGAGCGCCACGCTCTCGCGGTGGCGAGCGTCGCCTGCGACAGTCAGGCGATCGCCTACGCGGTCGCGCTGACCGACGCGACCCGCCACCCCGCTGCGCACGGCATGCCGGACCTGGAGGGGCTGATCGAGTTCGGCTCCAGTCCGCGCGGGCCGATCGGTCTGGTCCAGGCGGGCCGGGCGCTCGCGCTGCTGCGCGGGCGTGCGCACGTGTCGGTGCGTGAGATCCGCGACCTCGCGCCCGATGTGCTGCGCCACCGGATCGTGCTGTCCTATGACGCGCTCAGCGAGGGCATCGGCGCCGACGACGTGCTCGAGCGGATCATCGCGACGGTCCCGGAGAGCGCCGGGGAGGCGGCCAGCGCGCTGGTGGGGTGATGACCAGTCCCGGCGATCTGGCCAACAGCCTTGTGGCGTTGCGCGTGCCCGATGCCAGCCAGGGGCCGGGGCCGATGCCGGCCCGGCTTGTGGATGCGCTTGACCTGCAGCTTGGGCGGCTGATCGCGCACACGCTGGCGGGGGCACGCAGCGCCACCGGCACGGGCGCCGGCACCGAGCTTTCCCAGCTGCGCGCCTACGCACCAGGCGACGACGCGCGCCACGTCGACGCGGCCGCCAGCGCGCGCACCGCCACGCTGCAGGTGCGCGTGCACATGCCGGAACGGGCGCTCACCACCTGGCTTGTGGTCGACTTGTCGCCTTCCATGGCGTTCGGCACCGCCCTGCGGCTGAAGTCGGATGTGGCGCACGGCGCGGCGCTCGTCTTCGCACGGCTGGGCACGCGACGGGCCGGCAATGTCGGCGCGGTCGCATTTGGCGTCCCGGACACGTTTGACGGTGTGCGTGTGCTCGCGCCGCGCGGCGCCCGTCGCGGGTTGGTGGCGGTGCGTCGGCTGCTCGACGCCGGTGTCGCTACGGACAGCGACACGGGTCGGCGTGAGGGCACGCTGGCGCAGGCCGCCGAGCGCGTGCTGCGCCTGGCGCACCTTCCGGGGCTGGTCGTGGTGATCTCGGACTTCCGGGACCAGCAGGGCTGGGAGCGGCCGCTTGGGGCGCTGCGCCTGCGTCACGCCGTGGTTGCGGTGGAGGTGACCGATCCCGGTGAGAGCGCGCTGCCACGCCTCGGGCGCCTTGCGCTCGTGGATCCCGAAAGCGGTGTGGTGGTGAGGGCCGACACCGCCGACCGGCGTTTGGGAGAGCGCTTCGCCATCCGCCACGTGACTCTGTCCACTG
>JAJZID010000112.1 GCA_021810705.1 Actinomycetes bacterium | reverse complement strand
CTCAGGATCGGAGCGCTCGTCCAGCACAACGACCCTCCCGTCGGCTCCCATCAGCTCGAGCGACTCGATCTGCGAGGAGAGGTTGCCAAGCCGGCTGCCGGTGCCGTGGGTGCCGGTCGCGACCGCGCCCGCGAGCGTCTGACTATCGATGTCGCCGAGGTTCTCAAACGCCATCCCATGACGGTCGAGCACGCTGTTGAGCGCCCTGATCGTGATCCCTCCCTGCACCCTGACACGCCCACCGAGCGGGTCGATGTCGAGCACGCGATCGAGCCCACGCAGCGAGATCAGCGTGCCGCTGGTCGGCACCAGGGCGGTGAACGAGTGCCCGGCACCGGCGACCCGCACCTGCTCGCCAAGCTCGCCGGCCGCCCCCACCACTCCCGCCAGCTCGGCAAGCGACCGGGGGCTTGCCAGCACGCGCGGGCGGGCGCGCTGGCGCCCGTCCCAGTTGGCCCACTCGGCAGCAGACATCGCTGTGCATTAGAACATGTGCAGCTTGCCCGTGCCAGACCCCCACGACCATGAGCGGCTCGCGCGCGCCTGCGCGCAGCTCGAGGCTCCGTTTGCGGTGGTTGACATGGACGCCTTCACAGCCAACGCGCGCGAGCTGGCACGCCGCGCGGGCGGCAAGCGCATCCGGCTTGCCTCAAAGTCGCTGCGCTGCCGGGCGCTGATCGCAAGGCTGCTGGCCGACCCCGCCGGGACCTTTGGCGGGGTGCTCGCGCTGACCGTGGCCGAGGCGCTGTGGCTCTCAGACCACGGGGTGTCTGATGTCGTCGTCGGCTACCCGAGCGTTGACCGGGCGGCGCTTGGCGCTCTGGCGGGCCGGGCGTCCAGCGGGACGCCCGGCGCCGGGATCACCGTGATGGTCGATGCGGTCGAGCACCTCGACCTGCTCGGCTCGCTCGGCGGCCGCTTCCAGGTGAGCCTCGAGGCGGATGCGGGGCTGTGGCTGCTCGGCGGGCGCCTGCGGGTCGGTCCGCGGCGCTCGCCGCTGCACACACCCGCGCAGGTGGGGGCGTTTGCACAGCAGATCGTCCGCCGGCCGGGGCTTGAGCTGGTGGGCATGATGGCCTATGAGGGGCAGATCGCCGGAGTCGGCGACAGGCCGGCGGGGCGGCCAATGCGGGCCGGCGCGATCCGGGTGATGCAGGGCCTCTCGCGGCGGGAGCTGCGCGCGCGCCGGCGCGAGCTGGTGGCCGCGGTGGAGGCCCTCGCCGGGCCGCTTGCGTTCGTCAATGCAGGCGGCACCGGCAGCCTCGAATCCTCCTCAGCCGAGCCGTGGGTGACCGAGCTGACCGCGGGCTCGGGCCTCTTCGGGCCGGCGCTGTTTGACGACTACACGCGCTTTCGCCCGCGGCCGGCGGCCTTCTACGTGCTGCCGGTGGTGCGCCGCCCCGGCCGGGGAGTGGTGACGGCGCTCGGCGGCGGCTATGTCGCCTCCGGGCCGGCGGGGGCCGACAGGCTGCCGCGGCCGTGGTGGCCGGCGGGGCTTTCACTTGACCGCAACGAGGGCGCCGGCGAGACCCAGACGCCGCTTCACGGCGCCGCCGCCGACCGCCTGGCGATCGGTGACCGGGTGTGGATGCGCCACGCCAAGGCCGGTGAGCTGTGCGAACGCTTCACCCGGTTGTACCTTGTCAGCGGCGAGCGGATCGTGGATGAGGTGGCGACCTACCGTGGCGAAGGGAGATGCTTTCTATGAGTGCTGAGCGTGGGCGGGCGGCACGCGCGGACCACTGGCCGGTGATCGGGGCCTACGCGCTGGCGGGCGCCGCAAACCAGATGCTGTGGCTGACCTTCACGCCGGTCACGACCCCGGCGGCGCGCCACTACGGCGTGAGCGCCTCTGACATCGGCCTGCTGGCCGAGATCTTCCCGCTGCTCTACGTGCTTTTGGCGGTGCCGGCGGCGTCGCTGCTTGACCGCTGGTTTCGCCCGACGCTGATGGCCGGCACGGCGCTCACCGCCGCCGGTGGCCTGCTCAGGCTGGGCGGTGACACGTTCGCCTGGGCGCTCGTCGGCCAGGCGCTCGTCGCGCTCGCGCAACCGCTGATCCTGAACGCGGTCACGGGCCTTGCCAGCGGTTATCTGAGCGAGCGCTCGCGGCCGGTGGGGATCGCGATCGGCTCCGCCGGGATCTTTCTGGGGATGCTGATGTCGCTGGTGCTGGGCGCGGCGGTCGGCGGCTCGCACCTGCACACGCTGCTTGTGATCGACGCGGTCTTTGCGCTCATCACCGCGGCCGGACTGCTCGGCGCCCTGGCGCTGGCGCCGGCGCTTGCGTTGAGCGGCGACGTGACCGGGCTGTTCGGCCTCGGCAGCGTGTGGCGCGAGCCCGGCATCCGCCGTCTGGCGATGGTGTCGTTTGTCGGCTTCGGCTTGTTCATCGCGCTGACGACCTGGCTGCAGACGCTGCTCAAGCCCGCAGGCATCCCGGCGTCGACCGCAGGCTGGGTGCTGGTCGGGGCGGTGGTCGCGGGCGTGATCGGCTCGATCGTGCTGCCGGCGGCGGTGATCCGCCGTCAGGCCGACCACCTGCTGTTTCGCGCCGCCGGGCTTTCCACCTGCGGCGCCTGCGTGCTGTTCGCGGTCTGGAAGTGGGTGCCGGCGGTGGCGGCGGGGGCGGCGCTGATCGGCTTCTTCATGCTGGCGGCGCTGCCGGTGATCCTCGAGATCGCAGAGCGCCGCGCCGGCCCGGCCGGGACCAGCGCCACAGCGCTGATCTGGCTGGCGGGGAACGCCGGCGGGATCGTGATCGCGCTGTTGGTGCAGGCGGTCGTCGGCACGCCACTGGTCGCGTTTCTGCTGATGGCAGCGGTCGCGGCGGTCGTGTTGCGCGTCGTCTGGCAGGGGTCTCTCTCAGGCGAGCTCGCGCCGGGCAGCGCGACCGTGGACGCCGCATCGGTCGACGCCGCAACCGTCAGCGGTTGACGGTGAGAATCTGCGCGCTGGCGGGCGCCACGCTGATGTCGTAGGCGCCGCCGGCGGGCCTCACCGTTCGCACCAGCGCACGGCCCACGAGCCGGCCGCTTGCCGCCGAGACCGTCTGGCCGGCGAGGCTGACCCCGCCCGCTGCGGCAAGCCCGCCGGAGGCGGCGGCCAGCGTCCGGACGCTGGCAGCTCCGCGCGCGCCCGCGATCCGCAGCGTGAAGCTCTGCGGGCTCGTGCCGACATTGGTCAGCACCACGTGGGTTTGGCCGCTCGGGGTGCGCACCGCCCACGCGTAGAGGCCCTGTCCGAGCGCCGGCAGGCGCAGGATGCGCGAGCCCGGCGGGGTCAGCTGCGCGAAGGCCAACAGGCCGTAGTACTCGGGCTGCACGCTCACGCGCCAGCCGGCGGGCGTGTGGTCGGTCTGGATCAGGTTCTGGGCGGTGTATGGCCTGGTCTGGAAGTTGACGCCGCCCACCCCGTCGGCGGCGTACAGCGGCAGGATGTTGAGCGCCCAGAGCGCCGGGCCGAAGGTGTCGGTGAAGCCCGGCTGCCCGCCGCAGGTGACCGCGTTCATCTCATCCACGCGCAGACCCACGCCGTGCGCGTGCGCAAGTGCCGTCCAGCCGCTCAGCGACCCAGCGAGCCCCGCCAGCGACTGGCTGTCAAAGAGCTCTGACTCCTGCAGGTGCTCGCCCGCCTCACAGCGCGTCGACTTCAGCGGATAGGTGTGCACGGTGAGCAGCGACAGGCGGGCGGTGGAGTGCAGGAACTGGCCGACGTAGGGCAGCGCTTTGGGCCCCGAGTAACCGGGGCCCGCCAGCCGCACGCGGGGCAGCGCCCGCGCCAGGCGGCTCCACTGCGCCGCAATGTCCGCATAGGAGAAGTCCTTCGGCCGGCCGAGCACCGCCACCCCGGCGGCGTTGTTGTAGAAGGGAAAGTGCGAGTAGAGCTCCGGCTCGTTGCCGAGCTCGTAGGTGACCGGCGCAGTGGCTCCGATCGTCGCGCGGATCTCCTTGACCTCGGCGCGCGCGACCACAGCGCTGTCCGCCTCCATGTTGATGCCGGCGATCAGGTGCGCGTGCAGATCGTCGATCAGCCTGCTGGTGACGGCCGCCCAGGTTGGCGTCATCGTCCAGCGCACCCAGCGCGGCTGTGCCATGCCCGGCACCGGAAACCACGTCCAGTCGGTGCTGTCACCGCCGATCCGGAAGCTGAGCCCGCCGTAGGGCGCAAGGTTGCGCGCCGTCTGCTCAAAGGCGCTGTCGGGCTTGGCGGGGTTTGTGCCGACCTCCTTTTCGACGTCCCAGTACTCGGTTGCCAGCCCGACGAACCCGGCCGGGATCGGCGGCCCACTGGTGGCGCCCGTGACGTTGAGCGCAAGCGGCGGCTGGGCGCCAGCCGCAATCCTCGGCGCGAGCGCGAGCGAGACGGCCACAAGCAGCGCAACTGGCAGGCGCACGAGCGCCCTGCGCAGGCTCACGCTCCCTCCAGATCGACCTGCACGCGGCGGGCGACCGGGCGGCCACCGACCAGCTCGGTGGCGCGCAGCTGTGCACCGACGATGTCAGCCTGGTAGACCCGCCATGGGCCGGTCGCGCTCACATCGGCAAGCTGCGCGCGCCAGCGCTCAGGCTGGCGCTTGGTGGCCATCACCGCAAGTGCGCGCACGATCTCATCCGGGTCGCCCAGCTCACGGGTCACGACGGTCAGGTACAGGCCGTCTGCCGGCCGGCCCGGCCGGTCGTCGTAGATCACGATCGCCGCACGCGGGTTGGCGTGCAGGTTGCGGCTGTGGCGCGCACTCGGCTCGGATGTCCAGTACAGCCGCTGCGGGCCGTCAGCCACAAAGAACAGCGGCGAGACCCACGGCTCGCCGTCGCTTGAAGCGCTCGCCAGCACCATGTTCTGGGTCTCGGTGAGCAGCCGCCGGGCCCGCTGGCCCGGCGGCACCCGGACCTCACTCAAGACCGCTGCTGCGTCGGCGCCTGCGCATGACCTGGGCCAGCTTACGCCAGGTGCTCGAGGGCGCGCGCAGCTCCAGGCCGAGGCTCAGCTAGCCTCTCATCGTCATCCCGTAAAGAGGAGAGCAAGATGGCCCTTTATGCAGTTGTCGACCCGCGGACCGGGGAGACGATCAAGGAGTACCCGACAATCACCGACGCGGAGCTGAAGGACGCGATCGCGCGTGCCCACGCAACGCACGCCGAGTGGATCAAGACGACCACCGTCGCGCAGCGCGCCGAGATGGTGCGCCGGGTCGGTGAGCTGCACGACCAGCAGTCCCAACGACTGGGTGAGATCATCGTGCGGGAGATGGGCAAGCCGATCAGCGAGGCGGTCGGCGAGGTCGCCTTCTGCAAGGACATCTACGACTTCTACGCCGATAACGCGGAGCGGCTGATGGCCGACGAGCCGATCGAGCTGCTCGGCGGCGAGGGTTCGGCGGTGGTGCGCCGCAGCTCCTACGGGGTGCTGCTCGGGATCATGCCGTGGAACTACCCGTACTACCAGGTGGCGCGCTTTGCGGCCCCGAACCTGGTGATCGGCAACACGATCCTGCTCAAGCACGCCCCGCAATGCCCGGAGTCCTCGGCGGCGATGGCGGAGATCTTCCACGAGGCGGGTGTCCCTGAGGGCGCCTACATCAACATCTACGCCACCAACGACCAGATCAAGGACGTGATCGCCGACCCGCGCGTGCGCGGCGTTTCGCTGACCGGCTCCGAGCGCGCCGGTGCCGCGGTGGCCGAGACGGCGGGCCGCCACCTCAAGAAGGTGGTGCTCGAGCTGGGCGGCTCAGACCCGTTCATCGTGCTGGGCAGCGACGACCTCGACGCGACCGTCGCGGCCGCCGCCGAGGCGCGGCTGGGCAACGCCGGGCAGGCCTGCAACGCCGGCAAGCGCTTCATCGTGCTGGACGAGCTCTACGACGACTTCCTGGCAAAGTTCACGGCCGCGATGACCGCCGCCGAGCCGGGCGACCCGAGCTCGCCGGACACCACGATCGGGCCGCTGTCATCGGCGCTTGCGACCGAGCGGCTCTCAGACCAGGTCAAGCGTGCGCTCGCGCAGGGCGCAAGACTCATCACCGGCGGTGAGCACCACGGCAACTTCTTCGCGCCAACCGTGCTGACCGACATCCCCGAGGGCGCCGAGGCACGCTACGAGGAGTTCTTCGGGCCGGTCGCGCAGGTTTACCGGGCCGCCTCTGAGGAGGAGGCCGTGGCGCTCGCCAACGACACCCCCTACGGCCTGGGGTCCTACGTGATGACCAACGACCCCGAGCAGGCGCTGCGGGTCGCAGACCAGCTCGACACGGGCATGGTGTTCATCAACGCGGTCGGCGCCGAGGGCGCGGAGCTGCCCTTCGGCGGCGTCAAGCGCTCCGGCTTCGGGCGCGAGCTCGGCCGCTTTGGCGCCGACGAGTTCGTCAACAAGAAGATGATCCGCATCGGCGGCTGAGCCCTTCCGGGGCCGCGCCCGGCCCGCGCCCGCCTGAGGCGGCGCGCGGTCGGGCGCGGCCCCGGGCCCAACACGGCCGGGCGGGCCGTCCGCCTGTCAGTCCAGGTTCTCGACGATCTCGTTGGCCCGCGACCACTCTGCGGCTGGCACGACCAGGTAGATGTCGCCCCTGCCGAAACGGTCCGGTGGGCTGT
>JAJZID010000111.1 GCA_021810705.1 Actinomycetes bacterium | reverse complement strand
TGAATCGTCCTGGGATGGTTGGAGACTTCTGGCCTTGGAGAATCAAGGACGGAGTTCATGCCATCAGAGCACAGCAGTGGGAAGCCGACCACGCGTCGGTATTCGGTTGAGGAGAAGCAGGCGGCGGTGAGGATGGTCCGCTCGTTGCAGGCTGAGACGGGCCAGTCGTTCGGGGCTGTGAAGCGGGTCGCTGGCCAGCTTGGCTATGGGGTCGAGTCGGTCAGGGCGTGGGTTAAGCAGGCGGAGGTTGATGAGGGTGTCCGGCCGGGTGTGACCTCGAGCGAGTCTGAGCGGGTCCGGGAGCTTGAGCAGGAGAACCGGGAGCTGCGCAGAGCGAACGAGATTCTGCGGAGGGCGGCGACTTTCTTCGGGGCGGAGCTCGACCGCCAGCAGCGCAAATAGCCCGGTTCATCGATCAGAACAAGGATGATGTGGTGGACGGTCGCCGGCTCGGGGTCGAGCCCATCTGCGAGACGTTGCAGGTGGCCCCGAGCACCTATTACGCGGCACGCGACCGGCCGCCGTCAAAGCGTGAGCTTCGGGATGCTGTGCTGGTCCCGAAGCTGACCGAGATCTGGAAGGCCAACTACCAGGTTTACGGCTCAAGGAAGCTGTGGAAGGCCGCCAGGCGGGCTGGGGTCGATGTCGGGCGTGACCAGACAGCCCGGTTGATGCGCAAGGCTGGGATCCAGGGCACGCTTCGCAGAAAGCTGGTCAGGACCACCCAGCCGGACAAGACCGCCGGCCGGCACCCGGATCTGGTCAACCGCCAGTTCACCGCCGGGCGCCCCAACGAGCTTTGGGTGACGGACCTGACGTTCGTGCCCACGTGGGCTGGGGTTGCCTACGTGTGCTTCATCATCGACGCGTTCTCCCGGATGATCGTTGGGTGGCGTGTCGCGGGGCACATGCGCACCTCGATGGTCCTGGATGCGATCGAGATGGCTCGCTGGAACCGCGGGCTGCGGCACGAAGGTTTGCGCTGCCACTCCGACGCCGGGTCGCAATTCACCTCCATTCGCTACGGCGAGCGCTTGGCGGAGATCGGCGCGGTCCCGTCTATCGGATCTGTCGGAGACAGCTACGACAACGCGCTGGCCGAGACCGTGAACGGGTACTACAAGGCCGAGCTGATCCGTGGCCCCGCTCGCGGGGGCCGGCCGTGGAAGACGGTCGAGGAGGTCGAGCTCGCGACCCTCGGCTGGGTGCATTGGCACAACACCGAGCGGCTGCACGGCTACCTCGGGGACGTGCCGCCCGTCGAGTTCGAGGCCCTCCACGCCAGCAATGGTGAGTCGGGCGCCCCGGATCCCGGCGACCCGGCGGTCACCGACACCGTCTCGAAGGCCGCAGAACGCCTCCCAGCGTCCCGGACCGAACCGCTCGAGAGCCAAAACGTGGCAATCGTGCCTGCGGACGGAGCGACGCCACCCGAGAAGCGATCGTGGCCGCCGGCACCGGCCGGTGCCGTCACGATTATCTGCGGTAACCCCGGCACCGGGATCAACCGCACCACGCGCCGGTCCAGGATCACGGCACCGACCAGAAAGGAGCCGCCCGCATAGCAACCACGCCCGGACGGCTCTACGCTACCCACCAGGGCGACAAGACCCTGGCCAAAATCAAAACGCCAGAGCCTCCATCACACCCAGGACGACTCAGAGCCGTCGCCTGCCGAGAATCACTGGTTTGCATTCATCGCCTTGGGCGCGCTGGGCGACCAGCCGGACTATTTCCTGCTGCCGCACGATGCAGTAGCGGAGATCTGTTACCTCGAGCACCGGGTGTGGATGACCAAGCTCACTAAGCACGGCGAGCCGCACAATGAGAATCCGCGTCGCGGAATCGCCGTAGCGCATCTGTTGGAGAGCCAGCGCGACTGGGGCCGGCTACTTGCGCCACCACCGCGTCTCGCCGACGAACTCTCGCCGCATTTCCAGCAGGTGTTTGTTGAAGCGAAACAGCGAGGCATCGTGTGGCCCGGCACGTCCAAGCGCCCCAAGTAGAACCCTAACCGGGCTATTGCAACCCAATGCGTGAGCGACGCCCCGGACGATGCCTTTGGCGACGGGGGGTGATGAGCGCCGGGTCTCGGCTCGGACGCGAGGCGGTAGCCTCGTCGTGGATGCTCGTCTGGATCAACGGTGCGTTCGGGTCGGGCAAGACGCTGGTCGCGCACGAGCTCAAGCGACGCCTGGGTGACGCTCAGGTCTCAGATCCGGAGGTCTTGGGCTTCGCGTTGCACAAGATGTTGCCGGCGAGCGAGCGCGAGGATTTCCAGGATTTGCCGCAGTGGCGAGCGGGTGTCCTGTCCACTCTTGCTCGCGCCGCCGCCGGCTACGACGGTCATGTGATCGTGCCGATGAGCATCGTCCGAGACGACTACTTCGCGGAGATCGTCGGTGGCCTGCGATCCAGCGGCGTGGACGTCCGGCACTACACGCTTGCCGCCACCGCGGACACCCTGCACCGACGCCTGCGATGGCGCAGCGCGTATCTACTCGGCAAGGCGCTCGGACGAGACGAAACCTGGGCCATCCAGCAGATCGAGCGATGCGTCACAGCGCTCGCCGACGAGCGGTACGCCACCCATGTTCAAACGGACGAGATGACTCCTGATGAGGTCGTCGAGTTCATCGCAAACGACGCGGGGCTTGAGCTGATCCGACCCCGGCTCTCGTCGGCGCGCGAGCGGCTTCATCGACTCGAGGTCGGCCTACGCCACATCAGGATTTGAGACAGGGCTCGCGCACCGGTCGCGATTGCTTCCATCACGCGAGCGGCGCAAACCAGACGAGCGCTATGGCGACGTAGAAGGACTCCGCGGTCTCCGACGCCAGCGCTTCCGTGCCCGGAGACCACCCGTCCGCATCAGGCGCGGCGGCGCAAACGCACTGGAGGCAGAGGAGTCCGCGCGGCGATCGTCTACTGGGGGTCCGTGCCGCCAGGTTCGGGCGGGTCGCCAGTGTTGGTCTCGGCTAGAACGTCGTCCGACGTCTTCTCGGCGATATCAGCGATCCGAGCGAGAAGTGCGTTTCCTTCTTTCCAAGCCAGAAGCGCAGATGCCCGTATGTTGACGCTGGGTTGAGTCAGCTGGTCGCGAAGATCGATCCCGCGATACATCGTGAGCGCGACGAACTCGGTTCGTAGCCTGGAGTAGAGGGCTGGAAGTCGGCTCGGCTTTATTGGGTCCGGGTCGTCTGGTGCCGTGATTGGGGGGCCGTCTCTCGCCTCTACTAGCGCCGCATCGATGAACTCCGCCACGAGGTCCGAAACGCGCTGGAGTTGCTCGATCCGGCGGTCGTTGAACCTGGCTTCGGCAGCGCTGATGCGCGCGTCCATCTCGACCCGGTGTTGCTCTGCGGACGCCTCGTTGGCCGCTCGCAACTCCGCGATCTGCTCGGCGTGCTGCTCGCGTGCGTCTCGACCGCCCTGCAAGGCGAGCTTGACCGTGTCCCGGGCGTAGTAGACCGCACCGACCGCTGCCACGGCTGCAACGACGGCTGAAGCGGTCTCAACGATCACGGCTGCGAACCTACTCTGGCGATCAGACGGGTTAGGCGATCCCGTTTTCGGTGCGGTACTGCTTCCACGCCGGCTCGGCCCAGCCGTAGAACTTGTTGATCTGCTGGTTGTAGACACCGTGTGCCATCAGCCCAAGGACGACCGACAAGATGGCGAAGATGACGTCGCCTTTGGACATCTGTAGTCCTCTGCGTTGCTTGAGGGAGATGTAGATCAGGAAGGCGGCGCCCAGATACGCCTTTATGTGGAAGCCGAACCGTGTCTGGTGGCTCTCGCAATAGCTGCCGACAACACACCAGTTGGCGATGTGCTCACAGTTCAGGCCGATCAGGCTGTAACGCTGGGGAAACGGCGAGACGTCGAGGAGGAACCTTGCTCGCGCGACGATTTGGTCCGGGCTGTCAGCCTCGAATAGGTAGCCGGTGCCGAACGTGGCTCGGCCGTGCTTCTCAATGTCGATCGACGGGCTTTGGTGTTGGAACTCCCTGAGCGTCTTTCGCGTGGCGCCATCCCACACACCGGAGCCGAAGTCGACAACGGTCCCGGCGCCTTCGTAAACACCGTGGTGCCAATACGGAATGAGACCGAGCCACCAGCGACGGACCTTCAGGTGGTCACCTGGCGTGAAGTCGTTCGGATCAGCGATCGCGACCATCGTCGAACCTACGCCCAGCTCCGGCCGTGGTTACGCCAAGCACGAACACGCACACGGCGCCTGCGCTGCCCGCAGTTGCGGTCCGTGTGTTCGGCGCCACCAGCGCCTGGTGCTCGAACAGCAGCGACGCTATTTCATGCTTCCAGCAGCATGCCAGGCGAGCGTGCGCGCAGGCTTTCGCGCATGGCAGTAATCACGATTGTCCCAGCGGGGCGTCGCGACCAAGCGATTCACAAGAAACAGTTCGCGGCACTCGTGAGCGAACCGGACGCGCTTGGCCATGAGGCCGTAGTAGACATCGGGGTTGAGACTCGAGCCATCACTGGAGATGTCGTTGTTTACGTGGCGCTCAAACTCGCAGAACGAGTTACAGACGATGTGCTGGACACGATCACCGACCGGGTCAAGGCGACACTACGGAACCTGCGCAGGCCCGCAAGCGGCGAGAGACGGCATGCCGTGATCTTCGCTCCCGACGACGAGATCGTGGCCGACATCGAACTGGAGGATGACGACGAGCAGAGCCGTGGATCGGGAGAGTCCGCCGGTTAGCCGGCTCTCGCGAGGCGATCGCAGTCATCTTGAGCTGATGGCAGCGGTCGCTGCCGCCACGGCGGGCAGGGGCAGCGTCAGATCGCGAGCACGGACGGTGGTGTTTGGCCGGGCGCGCTGGTGTTCAGCTGGTGTAGCGGCAGGCGATTGCGGCTGCTCGCTTGCCGTAGCCGCGACCGAAGAGGACGGCGTGGGCGAGTAGCGGAAACAGTTGCCAGAGTTCGACGCGTTCCTGATGCCCGTCGGCCAGGGGGAACGCCTCTGCGTAGGCGGAGAAGCAACGTTCGTTTGGTCCTCCGAATAGTCGTAGCATCGCCAGGTCCATTTCGCGGTGGCCGCCGTAGGCTGCCGGGTCGATCAGGTAAGGCACACCGTTGGTGTTTGCGAGCACGTTTCCGGCCCATAGGTCGCCGTGTAGCCGGGCGGGTGGCTCGGTTGGGCCGGCGAGCTCGGGCAGCCTTTCACAGACCCGTTCTATTGCCGTGAGCGCGTCCGGGGTGAGCGCACCGCTGCGGGCGGCGCGTCGCGCGAGCGGTCCCAGACGAAGCGTGGCGTAGGCTTCAGCCCAGGTGGGTGCGGTGCCGGCGGGTAGGAGCAGCGGTCCGATTCGCAGCCCGGCGGGCGCGCCGGGTGGCGCTTCGCAGTAGCCTGGTGCGCCTGTTTGGTGTAGCGCGGCCAGTCCCTGACCGAGCGTCTCAGCCCCGGTGTTGGTGAGGCGGCCGGGGGTAATCCAGGAGAGCGCAAGCATCCGAGGTCCGCGCTCGCGCTCAGGCTCGGGCGGGTCGATCACGGCGAGGACCTCCGGGACTGCTGGAGCGCCCACGGCCGTGGCGATCCAACGCAGCCCGGCAGCCTCAGCGGTGTAGCTGCCCGGCACGGTGTTGGTGGAGGTCTTGACAAACACCACACGACGGTCGGTGAGACGCGCGGCGTAGGCGTCGTTGAGATCACCGCCGGTAACGCGCCGTAGGTTCGTGACAGCGCTTCCCAGCGCGCCGGCGACCAGCGATCGCACGGTTGTGGTGTGGCTCATGGTTGAGTGCGCGCCTGGATCTCAGCGAGCAGGCCGCGGCAGGCGCCGGCCACGATGTCAAGCACACGGTCAAAGCCGTCCGGGCCACCGTAGTAGGGGTCGGGAACATCAAGCTCGCCTGTCCTGACGGACACCGGGTCAAACTCGCGCAACAGCCGTATCTTCGCGCGTCGTGCCGGGTTCTGACCGGCGAGGTGCAGCAGGTCGCGTTGGTTTGAGGTGTCGGCGGCGAGCACGAGATCGAAGCTGTCCAGGTCCTCGCGTGTGACCTGTCGCGCGATGCTGCGAAGCTCGATCCCGCGACGCTTGGCTGCTGCCCGCGCACGCGGATCGGGGCGCTCGCCGACATGCCAGGCACCCGTGCCCGCGCTGTCGACCTCCACCTGCGATTGAAGCCCCGCCTGCACGAGCACATGGCGCATCATCCCCTCGGCGGTTGGGGAGCGGCAGATGTTGCCCATGCACACAAACAGCAGACGCACCCGACCCAGTGAAGCGCAGCACCGACACGGCATCATCGGGCAGCTGATGAACGCCGCTGAGCTTCGTGACTACTGTCTCTCGCTGCCAGGCAGCGATGAGCTGTTCCCGTTTGGCCCGGAGATCTCGGTGTTCAAGGTCGCGGGCAAGATCTTCGCGCTCTGCCGGCTCTCAGAGCACCCGTTGCGGATCAGCCTGAAATGCGACCCGGCGCTGGCAGAGCAGCTGCGCAAAACACACCCGGCCGTGATCCCTGGCTACCACCTCAACAAACGTCACTGGAACACCGTGATCATCGACGGCTCCATACCTGACCAGATGATCCTCGACCTGGTCGAGGACTCCTACGACCTGATCCTCAGCAAGCTACCGCGAG
>JAJZID010000110.1 GCA_021810705.1 Actinomycetes bacterium | reverse complement strand
CCAGGTCGAGGATCATCTGGTCAGGTATGGAGCCGTCGATGATCACGGTGTTCCAGTGACGTTTGTTGAGGTGGTAGCCAGGGATCACGGCCGGGTGTGTTTTGCGCAGCTGCTCTGCCAGCGACGGGTCGCATTTCAAACTGATCCGCAACGGGTGCTCTGAGAATCGGCAGAGCGCGAAGATCTTGCCCGCAACCTTGAACACAGAGATCTCCGGGCCAAACGGGAACAGCTCATCGCTGCCTGGCAGCGAGAGACAGTAGTCACGAAGCTCAGCGGCGTTCATCAGCTGCCTGATGATGCCGGATTGGTGCTGCGCTTCACTGGGTCGGGTGCGTCTGCTGTTTGTGTGCACGGGCAACATCTGCCGCTCCCCGACCGCCGACGGGAGCTGGCCTATGCATCGGTCGTGGCGACGCTCGATCAAGGAGACGTTGCGATGGCGGGCAGCACGCAGCAGCCGGCGACGTGGCCGGCGCGAGCGGAGTTGCGTTCGCCGCACCGGCCGCCGGTGGCGTGTCGGCGGAGATCGCTTACGGCCCCGTGGCGGCGATCACCCTGGGGTGTGCACGAGCTCAACGCCGGGCTGCCTAGCGAGCGTCCACGGCCAGCTGCGCTAGGCGCCGCAGCTGATCCTCGACCGTGCGGCGAGCGTGACGTCCCATCAGCGGACCTGAAGTCACCGATAGCTTCTGCCACGTTACGGTCAGCGTGCCCGCCGACCTGTTCTCGCCTGCCGGCCTGACTATCCACTCGACCCGGTCAGCGATGCGTAGGCGCAGCAGCTTTGCCACGAGGCCTCGTTGCACCAGCTCCGAGCTGATGATCAGGCGGTTCGGCGGGTCGTAGAGCTCCGTCATTAGACGAACCTGATAGCCGGTCAGCTGCGACGGGGATGACGCACGGACTTGGAAACCGCCAGTCACGCATTCTTC
This sequence comes from Actinomycetes bacterium, assembly GCA_021810705.1. Taxonomy (GTDB): domain Bacteria; phylum Actinomycetota; class Thermoleophilia; order Solirubrobacterales; family Solirubrobacteraceae; genus Palsa-465. The sequence goes on along the minus strand of JAJZID010000110.1, from coordinate 5,703 downwards.
AACGTCGCCGATCAGCACGGTCCCTGGACTGAGCTTGACCAGCCGGCTGGGATCTGAGATCACCGCGAACACACGCGTCGCTGCGCTTTCGATGTTGGCGGTAGCGGACACGCTGAAATCCCTGTGCGCCATTCAGGTGGCAGTCAAGCATTCCCGCCGGCGCGGCAGCACACGTGGGGCACCGACGCACGCCACGGCGAAACGGATCGCGAGCAACATGCACACTTTCGGCACAAAGCTCGATCCGTGCGAGACTCGTCGCCGTGAGGATCAACACAAACAGGCTGCAGCTGCGACCGTTGACGATCGCTGACCTCGACGCCCTGCTCATCATCCACAGCAGCGCTGAGGTGCAGAGATTCTTTGGGATATTGGACCGTGCTGAACTGGCCGACTGGCTCGCACGCGTCGAGGAGGACTGGGCACAGGACGGGTATGGACGCGCAGCGATCCTTGACGGCGCGACCGGCCGGCTTATCGGCCGAGCAGGACTCAAGCGGTTCCCGGAGTACGGAGAAACCGAGCTTGGATGGGTGCTTGAACCCGGATCATGGGGACACGGGTTCGCGACCGAAGCAGCACACGCCTGGGTGCGGTGGGGCTTTGAGAACCTCGACGTCCTATACCTGACATCAATGATCGCCCCGGAGAACACCAGCTCGATCGCGGTCGCACAGCGACTCGGAATGACCGTCCTGCGAACAGACATGCTTCTCGGGGAAGCTGTCACGGTCTACTCGATCAGCCGAGACTCATGGCCATCCACGAGCCCCAACCGCAACGAGGACCCATCACAGCCCTGCTAGCACCGGCACGGCACAAGCAAGCCCATCAAACGTTCACACAAGGACCGGTCGCCTTGGCTGGGTCGCGCAGCGGGGTGTGAACCATCGCTCGCCTCCCAGGACCGCGAGTCACACAGGCCGGCGCTTCGGTCCCGTCCGGGATTCGGGCCGGTCTCGCTATCGAAACGTATTGCGGAGCTGTCAGTCGGGCGTGCCTCGTACCGCCCAGGCGGCCGCAGACACGGTGAACGCGCCGGTTGGAAACTTTGCTGAGCACCGTGCGCGCAACTCAGCGCGCGCGTCGGACGAGAGTCTCGCCAGGAACGTTCCGACCGAACCGACACCTCGAAGAAACGGGTCCCACCACTCCTCGAATCCGCCGAACCGGACGTCGACTGAGACCATGCTGACCTCTGTCGCGCGGATGCCAGCCCGCGCGAACAGCTCGGCAAGGTCGCCCTTTGTCGCGCCGGCCCGTGAAGACTCCCCGTCGACGACCAGGCCCAGCTCTCGAGCCGCCTCCCAGAACCCGGCCAGCGGCCCGCGCCCATTGTGACCGTGATCCCAAACACAAGCCGCGACAATTCCTCCCGGTCGCGACACCCGAGCCATTTCTCGAAGACCAGCCACCGGATCGGCCATGAAGTGCACGACCAGCTGCGCTACTGCCGCATCGAACTCGGCATCCTCAAACGGCAACGCCTCGGCGGCCGCCAACCGGGCCAACAACCCGGGATGGCGTGCTTGGACCGCGGCCAGAAACTCCGCTGAAGGATCGACCGCAGCGACGGACCGCACCCCGAGACGATCGACCAGAACGGTGGTCAGTGCGCCCGGTCCACATCCGACATCGATGGTCCTCTGGCCCGTGGTGAGGCCGGCGAAGTCAGCGAACACCGGCGCGAGCGGGATCGAGAAGCGCCCCATGAAGCGCTCATAGGCATCCGGATCAACGAAGCTCACATCAAACAATCTACGTCTCTCGCTCCGCGCGCGTTTCCGACTGTCGCTGGCACACAACCCGGCGCGAGGCTGACTGAATGTTTTCCCTGCTCGTCCATCCCACCAATCTCCGCGAGGCAAACAACATCCTCACCGATCCGATCGCGCCGGTCAGACACTCAGGATTGCCGAACGCGATCGTCCGTATCGAGTCGCGCTAGCTAGGCCTGTTGAGGTGCCGGACAAGCTCAACGATCGCGCAGCAGGCGCGTTTCACGGAGGCGTCCCGAGACAACCCGCTGAGGTTGATCGTGGTGCTCGCGGTCGCGTAGATCCGCTGGCGCGCGGGCCCGAACTCGAGCATGTCGAAGCCCGCCCGGTTTCCGTGGTGGGCGCGGGTCCGCACGTAGATCTCATCCGGTGAACCTCTCAGCAGGATCACGCGACTCCTGCGAGCGCCAAGCCAAACCTCAAGTCGTGGCTGTTGGTGACGGCGATCCATGTCCTGAGTGCCCGCCCCGATGTCAACAACCACACGTCCCTGCTCGGACCGCTCAGCGTCCTCGAGCAACGGGGCCACAATCGACCAATCTTGCGCAACATGAATGAACCCACAGCCCGATGCTCGCGCCGTCAAGAGACCGTCGAGGTCGCGATGCTCGAAGCCGAATTCCTCGGCAAGGCGACGCGAGACCATGGTCTTCCCGACCTGTGAGGGACCCACCAGATAGATCGCCGTCACAAGACATCACCAAGCAGCGCTGAGCATCTCTCTGCCAAGACCGCGTGTGTCAACGCTACCGACGTGCCAGCGACGCATCCCCTGACATGCCCCCAACAGAGCGCCACGAGCCGCACATATGGCTTGTCGGGAACGCAGTAGCGTCGATCTGGAGTGCCTGTGGGCAAAACGGATAGTCATCGCAGCGAGATCAAGGGCGACGATCGCTATCGACACCCGCATGCCACGGCTCTTCTGTCGCTGCCGGATCTGTGTTGGGCCCAGCAGGTCTCTCGCGCTGCCGCTCGCGACCCGACTTCTGTTACCGCCGCCGAAGGGTAGCCTTTGCGCCACTATCGGTTGGATTGGCGGGGGGCAAGCTTGCTGGACTACACGGCGATCGATTTTGAGACGGCGAACTCCTATCGGGGGTCGCCGTGCGCACTGGGACTGGTACGGGTCCGTAACGGTTTGGCCGTCGACCAGGAACGATGGCTGATACGCCCGCCTGCGGCGGTCGATTATTTCAACGTCAGCATCCACGGAATCACGCCAGAGATGGTCGAGGACGCACCGAGATGGAATGAGATCCTGCCGGAGATGCTCGCCTACATCGGCGAGGATGTCGTAGTCGCACACAACGCTGGGTTCGACATCAGCGTGATCAGGTACGCCTGTGTCGCAGATCAGATCGCCTGGCCAAGCATGCGGTTCCTCTGCACTTTGGTGCTCTCCCGCCGCGCTCTACGTCTTCCCTCCTACAGGCTCCCGTTCGTGATCCACGAACTGGGCCTCGAACATAACACCCATCACGACCCGCTCGTTGATGCGAAAACTGTAGTTGCGATCGTGGAGAGACTGGCCCGTCGCGAGGGTGTATCTGACCTCGACGCACTGGCCGAGGCACTCGACGTTCGCGTGGGCTCGATGAGCGAGGGAAGCTACACGGGCAGCACCTCACTGATTTCCGGCGGGGTCGGGCTCGTCAATCCAGACATCAACCAGGACGCTGACCCCGAGGGCTACTTGTACGGGCGTGTGATCGTATTCACCGGCACGCTCCTGTCGATGACGCGGCAGATCGCATGGGAGGAGTCTGCCCGCGTTGGAGCGATCCCTGAGAAGGCGCCCACCAAGAGCACGAATGTTCTCGTCATTGGCGACATCAACCCAGCGGTTCTCCGACCTGGCTGTGAGCTGACAGGTAAAGCTCGGAAGGCGTTCGAACTGCAGGCCAAAGGCCAAGACATTGAGGTCATGACAGAGGACGACTTCCTGCGGTGCCTTGACGCCAAGCCGCTAGACACCGTCTCGGACGCTCAGCGCCTGTAGATAATTAGCGTTTCGGTTTGATCGTGTAGTTCCACTCGGAATGGAACGCGTCGTCGGGTTCCGCCGTGAATGACGCGTCGACTGAAGTCGCCTTGACCGGGGACAAGCCGGGACGAATGACGCGGCGGGCCCATCACCGCCTGGAAGCAACGTTCACCGCACCCCGGTAGAGCGTGGAAATGCCCGCGCCCATTTGTGGCGACGGGGCGCACAGGGGTCTACGCTCTGCGCGTGACCGAAGAGCAACCTACCCCGACAGCCTCGCCGACCAACGGTGCCGGCTCGGATGCGAGGAGTGCTCCCGCGTCGCCTAGAGCCGCCTCTTCGCCGACGTCAACGTCTCCCGGTCCGCAGCCGCCGGTCTTCGGGCGCCTTGAATCGGTCCAACTGCGTAGGTGTTGGCAGGACGAGGCGCGGCACTTCACGCCCTGGCTGGCCAAGGAGGAGAACCTCACGCTACTTGGTGAGGCCATTGGGATGAGCCTGGAGCTCGTCGCCACGGAGCAGTACATCGGACCGTTCCGGGCGGACATCATCGCCCAGGACGAGGACGCTGAGGTCATCATCGAGAACCAGCTCGATGCCACCGACCATCGGCATCTCTGTTGAGCGACACGCTGGGTGGTGATGGTTGGGCCCTCAAACGTCGTTGAGCGTGGTGATGTGATCGGATGCTGATCGCGGTCAACGCCAGGATCTTGGTGATGACCGGCCGGGTCGCGGTAGTCGTCCGCAATTTGCGGGTGCTGGCCGCTGCCCTGCCGTCAGCGGTGATGCTGCTTATCACCATGCTGGTGGCGGTGTTTGCCGGTGCGACCGGGGTCTGATATTGCTTGCAACACGAGTTCCCCCGGGGGTCTGGTGGGAGGGGCCGTTGGGAGCGTTGGCCAGGTGAGGAGGTGGTGTTGTGTGTGCGTGATGGCGATGAGCGCAGAGCAGGTGGTGGTGGAGGCTGATCTGGTGGCTGGGCGTTTGTGTTGCCCGGTTTGTGACGGGCCGCTTGTGCCGTGGGGGTTTGCGCGCGAGCGCACCGTGCGCCTGCTTGATGAGACACGCTTGCTGCGGCCACGGCGAGCGTGCTGTCGGCGCTGTGAGCGGACACACGTGCTGCTGCCGGCCTGGGCGCTCGCCAGGCGGCGTGACGGGACGGAGGTGATCGGCCGGGCGCTTTTGGCCAAGGCCAACGGTCAGGGACACCGCACGATCGCAGCGGCGCTCGGGCGCCCGGCGGGAACTGTGCGTGGCTGGTTGCGGACCTTCACGCGCCGCGCCGGGGCGATCACCACGACTGAGGCAGGCCGGGACGTTCCTATAGATGTCAAGTGGCTAGCGGGTGATGCATAGTCCGGGGTTGGGGCCGGGGATGGCGGTGGTGTTTGCTGGTAGGTGGCTGGTTGTGGGCTTGGCTGGTTGGGGGAGGTTGGCGAGGTCGGCTTTGAGGGTGGTGTAGATCTCGCGGGCGATGTAGCGTTTGAGGCAGCGCATGATTTCGCGCTGGGTTTTGCCCTCTTGGGCGCGCCGCTGGGCGTAGTCGCTGGTGCGTTGGCAGTAGCGCAGCCGGCAGACGGCGATCAGGTGTAGTGCCCGGTTGGCTTGTCGGTCACCGCCGGTGTTGAGGCGGTGGCGGATGGTTTTGCCTGATGAGGCCGGGATCGGGTTGGTGCCGCAGAGCGGAGGTTGTCCCAGACTCTGTAGAAATTGAGGTGGCGGTCCTCCCGCCCTCGTCCGCTCCGTTTGGGAGCGTGTAGGGCGTCTAAGTCAATCTGAGGCGGACCGGGTTTAACGGAGGCGTGGTTAGTAGGTTTTTGGGGGGTTGGTGGTGGTCAACACTATCTCGTCACAGAGACCAGTCTGGGAGCTTTCGTCAGCTGACTGGTTGGGCGCGGTCTTAGCGGGATTCGGTTGGTCCTTGGAGCCGTTTTG
>JAJZID010000109.1 GCA_021810705.1 Actinomycetes bacterium | reverse complement strand
GGAGCTTTTGGCGCGGCTGCGGGCGCTGCTGCGCCGCCGCCCACCGCGTGGGCAGGCGTCGATCACGGTCGGCGACCTGCGGCTCAACCCCGACACGCACGAGGTGCTGCGCGGCGAGCGCGCGCTTGACCTCACCCAGCGTGAGTTCGAGCTGCTCGAGTACCTGATGCGCAACGAACGGATCGTCGTCTCACGCCAGCGGTTGCTGGACGAGGTCTGGGGGTATGACCCGTTCTCGATGACGAACACGATCGAGGTGTTCGTTTCCAATCTGCGGCGTAAATTGGAGGCTGGTGGCGAACCTCGGCTCCTACATACGATCCGCGGCGCGGGCTACGTTCTACGCGTATAGACGCGTCCCGGTTCGCTGGCGGCTGAGCGGCGGCTCGGCTGCGCTCACGTTCGTCATCCTGGCCGGGGTCGCCGGCGTCACCGACGTGCTCACCAATGCTCACATGAGCAGCGCCTTCACGCAGCAGCTGCAGGGCGCCGCCCAGCAGTTCTCCACGGAGATCCTGCCGGTGCGCACCGCCGGGTCGCCGACGGGCGTTGATTGCAACGCTGCGATCACGCAGTTCGGCCAGGACTCAAAGGCCGAGATCCGCCTCTTCACCCGTAGCGGCAGGCTGCTGTGCTCCTCGCAGCTGAGCGCGACCCTTGAGCCGGTCAACTCGCCGCGTTTCCGTGCGCCCCGGCACGCCAATGCAAGCTACGTTGAGAACGGCTTTCACGTCGACACGCAGATCGTGCCGATCAAGCCGAGCGGTCGCGCCCTGATGCTGTACGCCGAGCCGCTCTCAAACCTCAGCGAGACGATCGGTGAGGTGCGCGTGTACCTCACCGGCGGGGTTGTGGTCGGCACGGTGCTGGCGCTGCTGGCCGGGCTGCTGGTCGCCGAACGTGCCATGCGACCGGTCGTCGAGCTGACCGAAACCGCGCGTGAGATTGAGCGCACACGCGACCCGACACTGCGCATTCCCCAGCCTGAGGCTGAGGACGAGGTCGCGGACCTCGCACGCACGTTGGAGTCGATGCTGGGCGCCCTGGATGCCGCCCGCAACGAGAGCGAGACGGCGCTGAGACGCCAGCGCGAGTTCGTCGCCGACGCCTCGCACGAGCTGCGCACCCCACTGACCAGCGTGCTCGCCAACCTCGAGCTGCTGGCGGACGAGCTCGACGGTGAGCAGGCTGACTCCGCCAAGTCGGCGCTGCGCTCCACTCGCAGGATGCGCCGGCTGGTTGCCGACCTGCTGCTGTTGGCGCGCGCTGACGTCGGCCGTCAACAGCCACGGCGCCTCACGGACCTGGCCGCGCACCTGACCGACGCCGCAGCGGAGCTGGGTCCCGGCCGAGAGGACCACGAGATCACCATCGACCCCAAACCGGCACCGGTGGACGGGCTCGGCGATGACCTGCACCGGCTGATCCTGAACCTGCTCGAGAATGCGCTCAGCCACACACCGCCGGGCACCCACATCAGGGCATCCAGCGGCATTCGCGATGGACTGCCAGTGCTGGTCGTCGAGGACGATGGCCCTGGCATCGATCCGCGGCTGCAGCGCCGCGTGTTCGAGCGCTTCGTCCGCGGCGGCGGTGACACCGGCGCGCGTGGCACCGGCCTTGGTCTGGCGATCGTCGATGCGGTCTCAAGCGCCCACGGCGCAAGCGTGCGCATGACCTCACTGCCGGAGCTTCAAGGCACGCGCTTCGAGGTCGTCTTCCCGGCCAGCACCTCAAGTGATGGCGATCCGGCGCTGCCGGCGACAGCGGAGTTCGAGGTCGCTCAGACCTCGACGACGACCGGCAGAACCATCGGGCGGCGGCGCAACCGGTCGTAGACGAGCGCCGCCAGGTCGTCGTGCAGCTCCTCCTGGAGCAGGTCGACCTCGTGGATCCCGTCAGCGTGGGCGCGAGCCAGCGATCGCTCCACCTCGTCGCGGATCTCCTGACGCAGCCCCTCCGCCGCCTCGACGAACGGCACGCCGCGGAAGATCACCTCGGTGTCGGCCACCGGTGCGCCCTGGTCCTCGGAGATGGTCGCAACCACGATGAAGATCCCGTCGGCCGAGAGCATCCTGCGGTCGCGCAGCGCCACGTCGGCCGGATCACCGATGTCAACGCCGTCGACGAAGATCATGCCCGACTGCTCCGGCGTGCCGAAGCGGGCGCCGTGTGCGTCGATCTCGAGCGGCAGGCCGTTGTTGCCACGGAAGATCCGCTCGGCGTCGATGCCAACCGCCTCCGCCAGCTGGGCGTGGAGGTGGATGCGTTTGTGGTCGCCGTGAACCGGCAGAACGTAACGCGGTTTGACGAGGTTCAGCATCAGCTTGATCTCCTCCGCGTAGCCGTGCCCGGAAGCGTGTATCTGGGCGTCTGCCGTGGTCACGACGTCACAGCCGATGTGGTAGAGGCGGTCGATCGTCTCATTGACGGCTCGCTCGTTTCCCGGGATCGGGGTTGCCGAGAACACGACCGTGTCACCCGCGCGCAGCTTGATCTGGCGATGGTCGTTGTGCGCCATCCGCCGCAGGGCCGAAAGCGGCTCACCCTGCGAGCCGGTGGAGATCACGACAACCCGGTCCTCCGGCCAGTTCTCGACCTCCTGGGGCTGGATGAGGATCCCGTCGGGAACCTCGATGTGGCCCAGCGAGCGGCCGATGCCGACGTTTTTGCGCATCGAGCGGCCCACCAGCGCGACCTTGCGATCCAGGGCCGCAGCGGCGTCAATGACCTGCTGGACGCGGTGGATATTCGAGGCGAAGCTCGTGACCACGATCCTGCCCTCGGCGCGCGCAAAGACCTCCTCGAGGTGCGGGCCGACGACGCGCTCGGAGAGCGAGTGACCGCTGCGGTCGGCGTTGGTCGAGTCGCCGCAGAGCAGCAGCACGCCGTCGCGCCCGAGCTCGGCCAGCCGCTGCACGTCAGCCGGCTCGCCGTCGACCGGCGTCTGGTCGAACTTGTAGTCGCCGGTGATCAGGGTGGTGCCGAGGTCGCAGGTGAGGGCAACCGCGCGCGTGCCCGGAATCGAGTGCGTCATGTGGATCAACTCGATGTCAAAGGCCCCCGCCGCGATCTCGTCACCCGCCGGCGCCTCGATCAGCTCGACGTCGCGCAGTTTGTGCTCGTCGAGCTTTGAACGTGCCATCGCGATCGTGAGCCGCGAGCCGTACACCGGCGGCAGCTCGCCGTAGCGCGACAGGTCGCGCAGCACCCACGGCAGGGCGCCAAGGTGATCCTCGTGACCATGGGTGATCACGATCGCCTCGATCTCATCGACGCGCTCGCGCAGGTAGGAGAAGTCGGGCAGCACCAGATCGATGCCGAGCATCTCGGCGGTGGGGAAGCGCAGCCCGACGTCAACCACCACGAGTGACCCGTCGTACTCGAGGACCATCATGTTCTTGCCGATCTCCCCCAGCCCGCCCAGCGGCAGAACCCGGAGCGTCTCCGCCGCGCTCATGCGCTGACCGTCTCGCCGATCATCCCGTGGCGCTCGAGAAGGTCGTGAATCACAGCGGTCTCGCGCTCGTCGAGCGGGACGTAAGGCAGGCGCGGTCCGCCGACGGGCACACCGATCAGGTTCAGGGCGGCCTTGCAACTGCAGGCCGCGGGCGCGATCGCCATGTCGCGATAGACGTCGGCGAGCCCGGCATTGATCGCCGCGCGCTGCTGGGGCTCGTCGACCATGCGGCGCATCTCGGCCCCGAACACGTGGCTGCCGGTGAGGATCCCACCCGCCCCACCCATGTCCAGCACCCGTGCCAGCAGGTCATCGTTGCCCGCATACAGTTCAAGCCCATCAATCTGAGCCACGTCGGCGGCGTTGGCCTGTTTGACGCCACGCACGTGCTCGCAGACCGCTGCCAGCTCGGCCAGTAGGTCGTTGGGCATGTCGGAGCCGGTCCGCTGCGGAATGTTGTAGAGCACGATCGGCAGGTCGGTGGCTGCATCCACGGCCTTGAAGTGCTCGACCACACCGCGACGGCTGGGTCGGTTGTAGTAGGGGTTGACCGACAACAGCGCGTCCGGACGCATGGCAGTCGCAGCCTCGGTCAGCTTGACAGCATGGCGGGTGTCGTTGGAGCCAACCCCGGCGATGACCGTCTTGCCGGGATGCGAAGCGCGCACCTCCGCGATCACCGTCTGGATGAACCCCAGGTGCTCGCTGTCGTCCAAGGTCGCGGCCTCGCCGGTCGTTCCGCAGACCACAACGCCGTCGGAGCCGTTGGCAAACAGGTGCGAGAGCAGTCTCGCCGCCGCCGGCTCATCGATGCGCCCAGCGGCATCAAACGGCGTCACCATCGCTGTGATTATGGATCCGAGGTTCATCTGGCTTGCCGCCTCAATGTTCTCACAGAAGCGCTTCCAGACCGATCACGAGCGGCTCCGGCTGCCTCTGCACACGCCGGATCGCCAGCAGCACGCCAGGCATGAAGGACGCGCGGTCGACGCTGTCATGGCGGATTGTCAGTGTCTGGCCGACGTCGCCGAGAATGACCTCCTGGTGGGCAACGAGCCCGGGCAGACGGACAGAGTGGATCGGCGGGACGGGCTTGTCGGGAGCAGCCTCGTGGATACGCTGGGCAGTGAGCGCCGCCGTGCCGCTTGGCGCGTCCAGCTTGCCATCGTGGTGCAGCTCGATGATCTCGGCCGCGCGCATGTGCCTGGCGGCCTGCGCCGCGAAGCTCATCATCAGCACGGCGCCGATCGCAAAGTTCGGGGCGACAAAGACGTTGGCACCGGTCAGCCCGCGCAGCTGCGCCAGGTCGAAGCCGGTGGTGCCGACCACCACGTGCACACCAGCGGCCACCGCGGTGCGGATGTTCGTGACGGCGCTGTCCGGGCGCGAGAAGTCCACCAGCACGTCGGGCTCCTGTTCCTGCAGCGCAGCGCCAAGGTCGAGATCCAGCAACGGGTCAATGCGCGCGACGAGCTCCATGTCCTCAGCGTCGCTGACCGCAGCGCAGGTGGCCTGCCCCATACGTCCCGCGGCGCCACTGACCGCCACCCTGATGCTCACACCGACACCCCGTGCGCGGCCGCGAGCGCCGCATCGAAACGGCCGCGATCGGGGCCGATGCAGGCAACCGAGAGACGCTCTGGCGCCCACAGCTCCTCCGCCAGGGCTCCCAGGTCGGCCAGGCTCACCGCGTCGATTCGCGCGACCACCTCGTCCAGCGACAGCAGCGGCGCCTGCGCGAGCGTCTCGGACCCCAGGCGGCTCATCCGCGCACCGGTCGACTCCAGCGACAGCAGCACCCTGCCCTTGAGGTTCTCCTTGGCCCGAGCCAGCTCCTCAGCGCTGGCCGGCTCGCGGCGCAGGCGAGCGAGCTCGTGGTCCACGACCTCCATGGCCGCGCCGAGGTTCTCGGCGCGGGTGCCGACATAGAGCCCCACCTCGCCGCTGTCCTGGAAGGCGTTGGTGAACGAGTACACCGAGTAGGCAAGCCCACGGCTCTCGCGCACCTCTTGAAAGAGCCGCGAGGAAGAGGTGCCGCCAAAGATCGTGTCGAGCACCCGCAGGGCGAAACGACGCTCGTCGTGGCGCGACAGGCCCGGTCCGCCCACGCACAGGTGAAATTGCTCGGTGTCCTTGCGCTCGAAGAGCACCTCGGGTGTCGTGCCCGCAGGCGCGGGCACGACACCCGGCGGCGGGGCGGAGCGGCTCTCCGCACCCTCCGCGGGCAGCGTGGCCTGCGCGAGCGAGACGAGCGCGTCGTGGTCCACAGCTCCGGCGGCGGCGATCACGATGTTGGCGGGACGGTAGCGGGAGGCGTGGAAACGGCGGATCTCATCCGCGGAGGTGCCTGCGATCACAGGAGCAAAGCCGATGATTGCCCGCCCCAGGGGGTGCCCGGCGAAGACCGCCTGACCGAGCAGATCAAAGATTTTCTCCTGCGGGTCGTCCTCATACATGGCGATCTCCTCGAGGATCACGGCCCGCTCCGCGTCGATCTCGGCAAGCGCCGGGGCGAACACCATGTCGGCGAGCACGTCGAAGGCACGCGGCACGTGCTCGTCGATCACCCTGGCATAGACGGACGTTGTCTCCTTGCCGGTGCCGGCGTTGATCTCCGCGCCCAGTCCGTCGAAGATCTGGTCGATCTCCAGCGACGCGTAGCGCGCGCTGCCCTTGAACAGGAGATGCTCGAGCAGGTGCGAGAGACCCGCCTGCGCATCGGTCTCACCGCGCGACCCGGTGCCGATCCAGAAGCCAAGCGACACGGATCGGACGGAGGGCATCGCCTCCGTCACGATCCGCACGCCGCTTTCAAGCGTCGTGACGCGGTGCTGACCAGTCACTGGCGTTGTGCGCCCGTGAGCGCTCGGCTCGGTCTCAGCCGCGGTCGGGGTCGCTGTCGCGGACGCGGCCGGCCCTACCACCGCGCTCGCCGCGGTCGCCGCGGTCGCCACGCTCGCCCCGGTTGCGGTCGCGCCCACCGCGCTCACCGCGCTCACGGCGCTCGCCGCCGCCGTTGCCGGACCCGGCGCCGATCGCGGCGATCTCCTCGATCGTCTTACCGGCGATCTCCGGGTCATCGGCGAGACGCAGACCGATACGGCCACGCTCGCGGTCGACCTCGACCACCCGCACGCTCAGCTCGTCGCCCTTGTTGAGGACCTCCTCGACCGTCGCGATGCGCCGGCCTGGA
>JAJZID010000108.1 GCA_021810705.1 Actinomycetes bacterium | reverse complement strand
CCCGTGCGCGTGTGGTGCTGGCCGGGGAACACGTCGGACATGTCGGTCCTCAAGGAGGTCAAGGACGATCTGCGCGGCTGGCGACTGGGCCGCGTGATCACGGTCGTCGATCGCGGGTTCTCATCAGATGAGAACCTGACCTACCTCACGCGGGCGGGCGGGCACTGGATCGCCGGTGAGCGGATGCGCGACGGCGCCCCGGACGTCGCTGAGGCCCTGAGCAGGCAGGGGCGCTACCAGACCGTGCGTGACAACCTGCGCGTCAAGGAAGTCCTGGTCGGTGCCGGCGAGGCGGCAAAGCGGTTCATCATCTGCCACAACCCCGCCGAGGCTGAGCGCCAGAAGCAGATCCGAGACGACACGATCACGCGGCTCGAGGCCGAGCTTGAGCGGATCCAGAAGCTCCGCGAGAAGAAGACCAAGACCGGCAAGAACAACGGGGCGCACACCAAGGCCGAGTGCGCGCTGCGCGACCACCCGTCGTTGGGACGCTACCTGCGCCAGACCGCGACCGGACGGCTGATGATCGACCGCTCCAAGATCAACGCCGAGCAGAAGCTCGACGGCAAGTACCTGCTCTCCACCTCAGACCCGGACCTCTCAGCCGAGGACGTCGCGCTGGGCTACAAGAACCTGCTCGAAGCCGAACGCGGGTTCCGCGACCTCAAAGGCACACTCGAGCTGCGGCCCGTGTTCCACCGCCTCGAGCACCGCATCCGCGCGCACGTGCTGATCTGCTGGCTCGCGCTGCTTCTGATCCGCATCACCGAACGACAGACCGCACAGACCTGGCGGCGGATCGCGCTCGAGCTCGGGCGCCTGCACCAAGTCACGCTCACCAGCCCCGACGGGACAGTGCAGCACACCACGCTGCTCAGCGATCAGCAGGCCGCGATCTACCACGCGACAAGCATCAAGCCGCCACCGCGAATCACCGCGCTGACAGCCGCCTGAGCGCGGCAGATCCGGCCCGAACCGCCCCAATCGCCCCCTCAGCGCGTGGGCACACGCCCACACGCCCCCAAAACCGTCGAATCGCCCATACCTACAGGCGATCCGGCCCATCCATGCGCCCACCAACTGCGGAAGCCAGGGTACCCTTGCGTGACTTAACGCCAGACAGCCGCTCGAAAACCATGCTGCATGGGTGCTGCACTTTGAGGTCCCGCAGAGTCTTCCGACGGGGGTCCATGTCCCTTCGTGTACAGCTGGCAGACCTAGTAAATGCCCTGCTTATGGCCAGCTTTCGGCGGCCCTAGGGCAGATGCGTGACCAACGCGAAAGCCCGCGGCGGACTCCTTACGAGTGAAGTGCTCTACCAGCTGAGCTACGTCGGCATTTGCAGAGAACCCATCGCCTCGCCCCACCCTGCGCTGGATCTGGTGCAGCGGGGTGCAGCACGGTCCAAATCGGTCGCTGCCTCGTCCAGCAGAATATCTGGTGGCGTCCTCTGCTGCGGTAGGACCCGGCTTCTGGACGAGATCGACATGGCCGAGCGCCACACCGTTCCCGTTGCTCGTTTGCCGCTCGGGCTGCGACGCAGTCGGACATGTTTCTCGTTTCGAGGTCACGAGAACTTCTCTGTCCGATCATGGTGGTCCGCGCCTGTACTCGAGCGTCGGCGAGCGATGATGACGGCCCGGTGACGACCGTCGCAACGGTAGCCACGCCCCCGACATGCGACGGGCTGCGCTGGCCAGTGAGCGCCGAAACCACATCCTTGAACCCACGGGACACCCCGAAGCTCCCGACCATTTGAACGACGCGCTGCGAGCGCTCAACAGGCCCGACACGCAGCTCTCGGCCAATTAGCCCGACGAGGCCCGGCTCGCCCTGGAGCATGTCGGCCTGGCCGTTGGTTGCAGGTCGTCGTAGTCTTGAGGCCGAGCGTGCATTCGTTGTAACTGCGTTCGCGAGCAGGGGACTCCGCAGATGAGCATCGCCATCGGTCCATACATCTTCCCGTCCGTCAGCTCCGACGAAGAGGCAGACGTGCTCCACCTCAAGACCCGTACGCCCGGTGAAGCTGTCGACTTCGACCAAACCCCCGAAGGAGGCGCCACGCGTTTCAACGCCGCTGGCGAGCTGGTCGGGCTGACAATCGTCCGCCCGAAAACCGGCCTTGAGCGTCACGGCAAGGTCGCGCTCACCCTGCCGCCTCAACGCGTCGGACTGAGCTCAACGGCGTTTGGGGACGCTCTGGCAGCGGCCTGACCGCAACGCGCGGTCGAACGTCCGACCAGCGACGGCGGCCGTGCTGCTAGCAATTCGTGCCACCTGCCTCCGTGAGAGTCTGCACGGTTCGGACATCTCGGTTCCTCCGCTGACCGCACCGCTTCAACGGCCCCGGCGCGCGGCTATCGCAGCCTGTTAAGCGAGGGCCGGTGATCGGAATCGTCACAGGAGTTCTCGGCGCGGGGATCCCGCTGCCCGGGTTGGACCGGCGCCTCCCGAGCGTGCAAACGTGGCCGGTTGACGAGGATGCGATGCGGTCTGCCGAGCCGCTGGCAGTCCCATTCCTGCCCACGGCTGAAGCTGCGCGGTCGCAGATCGCCGAAGCGTTGGCGGGGCATCTCGGAACGCAGCTGGTGATCCCGGTCGGTACCGGTAGCCACCGCAAGCCCTTGTACCGGCAGGCGCTGCGCACGCTTGTCGATCCCAGGATCGACATCGCCGGTGCTCGCGTGAACTTGCTCGAGGAGTTGACCGCAACCCGGTTCGGCCACGTGAGCACGCTTTGCGACAGGATGCGCGAGATGCGGATCCGGCATCTACTGCCCAGTGCCGTTAGCCGGCTCGCACGCACCCGGGCGGAGGCTGCATGACCAGCAACCCGAGTGGCGAGCCGGTCCCGCGGACCGGCGTCTCGTTGGCGGTGATCGCCCGCGAGTGGACGAGGATCGGACTGACCGGGTTCGGTGGTCCGCCGGCCCACATCGCACTG
Organism: Actinomycetes bacterium; assembly: GCA_021810705.1. Classification (GTDB taxonomy): domain Bacteria; phylum Actinomycetota; class Thermoleophilia; order Solirubrobacterales; family Solirubrobacteraceae; genus Palsa-465. Next base: position 3,715 of record JAJZID010000108.1, on the reverse strand, counting down.
CTCCGTCAGCTGGTCGTCGACCGGGAGGGGTGGATGGACTCCCGTGAGTTCCAGGACGCCAACGCCGCGTGCGGGCTGCTGCCCGGGCCGGCATCCACGCAGATGGCGATCTTCACCGCCTATCGCGTGGCCGGCCCCGCCGGCGCGATCATCGGCGGGCTTGGATTCATCGTCCCGGCGGTCGTGCTCGTGCTGCTGCTCTCGCTGCTGTTCCTATCCAGCAGCCCACCGCTGTTGGTCAGGGGCGCCGGCGCCGGCGCGGGCGCAGCCGTAGCGGCGGTCGCCGCGCACGCTGCCCGCGGGCTGATCCCGCCAAGCATCAGAGCCGTCCGCGGTAACCGTGCCCGCACGCTGCGCTGGCTCGCCTATGTGATCCTCGGGACGGCGGCGGCGGCACTGCTAGGCGCGTATCTGGTGATCGTGCTGCTCGCCTGCGGCGCCGTCGAACTGGCGATCCAACGATCCCCGTCCACAGGCGGTTCGCTGAACTCGCTCGGAGCGCTGCTCCTGCTGCCCGCGGCGGTGACGGTCGGCGGCTTCGGTGCCCTCGCCTGGACAGCACTCAAGGTCGGCGCGCTCTCCTTCGGCGGCGGGTTCGTGATCATCCCGTTGATGCACGGCGACGCCGTGCACACCTACCACTGGATGAGCAACGGCCACTTCCTCGACGCCGTGGCGCTCGGACAGGTCACCCCGGGGCCAGTCGTTGCCACGGTCGCCGCCGTCGGCTACGCGGCTCACGGGCTCGCTGGCGGGATCCTGGCCGCCGCGGTCGCCTTCGCACCCTCCTTCGCGTTCGTCCTGCTCGGCGGCCCCCAGTTCGAGCGCCTACGCGGCAACCGGAACGCCCGCGCGTTCCTCGACGGTGCCGGGCCGGCCGCAATCGGCGCGATCCTCGGCGCGGGAATCCAGCTCGCGCTGGCGCTGCAGGAGCCGTGGCAGTTCGTGATCCTCGCGGCCGCCGCGGTCGCCCTGTTGCTCCTCAAGCGCGGCGTCGTCGCCGTTCTTGTCACCGCCGGGGCAATCGGTGCGGTCGTCGCGCTCATCGGCGGCGCGCTGCCGCACTGATAACGGGCGCCACCGAAGGCGAGCGAAAACCGAGCAGACACCCAACCGCATGCCGCCCAACGCGAACGTGTCGGAGTGCTCAGCTGGCAGCTCAGACCAGCCTCTCCCGGGCCAGCCCTCAGACGGCCGCCACCATCCCGCCCGGGAGCGTGCTGGCAACATCGTTGAAGTAGGCCTCAAGCAGTTCCGGCTCGTCTCTGCCGGCGCTGGCATCCGTCTCCGCGGGCGCGCTCGTGTTCAGCCCGGTCGTCACGCCCAAGCAGCACAGGGTGTAGCCCGACGCCGCCAGCTCGCGGTCGAGCGCCGCGCGCGCAGCGCTGTCGCGCTGACCGTATCGATCCGACAGCGAGGAGCAACTGTAGGCGAGCAGCGCCTCCGGGTACTCGTCGTGGATGCGCCCGGCGAAGATGCGAGCCGTCTCCGGGTCGGGCAGCGGCGTCTCGAACCAGAGCAGATCGGCGTGCGGCGCATACGCAAGGCCACGGGCGACCGCGGGCTCGATGCCTGCGCAGACCCGGTGATAGCCCTCCGGGGAGCGCTCGTCCGCGAGGAAGTCGCGGTCTCGCGCGTCAACGTCGCTGGTCAGCAGCTCAGCGCCAAGCGTGCCCGTGCGGGCACAGATCAGCGTCGGCACGCCGGCGACGTCGGCGGCGAGGCGCGCTGTGTCGAGCATGCGGACGTGCTGTGCGGTGGGTATGAGGACGCCACCACCACCGTGACCCAGCCCACGTGCCTCTGACAGTCGGTCGTCCAGGAGCATGCCGGCGGCACCAGCTTCGATCAGTGCGTGCGTCAGCTCATACACGTGCGCGGCGCCCCCGAATGCAGCCTGTGCGGCGGCGATCACGGGCGCCAGCCACTCGCGCTGCACCTCATGCTGGCCGGACGCGACTGCTGCGGCCCACTCGATCTGATCAGCGCGGCGCAGGGCGCTGTTGACGCTCGCGACGAGCGCCTCTGTTGGCTGGCCGACAGCAGCACCGGGGAGATAGATGACGTTCGCGCCGGCCCTGACGGCCGCCACAGCCTGCCCCGCCGACGCAGCGGCGCGCGCGCTCAGCGACCCCTCCCCGTGCAACAGATACCAGAGCCGCTCGGCGCCACGTCGGGCGAGGCTGTGCTCGACGCGGATGCTGCCACGCAGGCGGATCACGTCGTCGGCTTCGTGCTGGCGCTCGACCCCAAGCCAACGCTGGCTCGTGGCCCAGTCGCGGTCGATCGCGGCGGCGGCGATGGTGGACAGGCTGCTCATCGGTAACTCCTCCTCGGCCTCAACGGACATATCACCATAGTTGGCAAGTTAACGGCAGTTGTCGAGCAAATCTTTTTGATACTTACGACTAAGTGATATAACTGCACAGATTTTCACATGGTTTCTGACTCTCTTGACCCGGTCGTGTTCGGCCAGCGCCTGCGCCATCAGCGCAAGCGGGCCGGGCTGACGCTGGAGGCGCTCGGCAAGCTGGTGGGAAGCTCGGCCTCCTACCTCTCGCAGCTCGAGAACGGCCATCGCGAGCCGCGCCTGTCGACCGTCAACCAGCTGGCGGGTGCGCTCGCGTGCAAGCCGGCCGAGCTGCTGTCCGCAGCGGCGCCGAGCCGGCGGGCCGAGCTGGAGGTCGCCTTCGCACGGATCCAGGAGGACCCCCTCTACCAGTCGCTGCGCCTGCCGTATCTCAAACCATCGGCGCGCCTGGACGGCGCCGCGCTCGAGCACGTCGTCACCCTGTTTGGCCGCCTGCGCGAGCTCACGGATGGGACCGCGCGTGCCGACTCCGGGCACGACACGACGCCGGGAGTGCTCGGTGCGCGCGCGGCAAACGCCGCCATGCGCGACGAGATGCGCCGCCGCGACAACTACTTTGAGGAGATCGAGGCGGTCGCTAAGGATGCGCTGGAGGCGGTCGGCTACACCGGTCCCGCCGCCGTCTCCGAGCGCCACCTCACCGATGCCGCCGCCCATTTCGGCTTCAGGGTCGCACGTGTGCAGGGCCTGCCCGCATCAACCAGGTCGATCACCGACATCGCCAACCGTGTCCTCTACGTGCCGCAACGCAACGCGACCGGCGGCACGCGCACCTCACGCTCGGTGATCGCCCAGACGCTCGGGCACTTCGCCCTCGGCCACAGCGAGCCGGCGGACTTCGAGACCTACGTGCGCCAGCGCGTCGAGGCCAACTACTTCGCCGGCGCGCTGCTCGCCCCCGAAGCCTCCGTGGTGGCGCTGATCGGCGAGGCCAAGCGCAACCACGACATCTCCGTCGCCGATCTGGGCGAGATGTTCTACATCTCCTACGAGATGGCCGCACACCGGCTGACGAACCTGATCACCCGGCACTTCGGCATCCCCATCCACTTCCAGCGCTCTGACCACGAGGGTCGCCTCTGGAAGGCATATGAGAACGACGGCGTTCTGCTGCCCGCCGATGTCGACGGGACGATCGAGGGCCAGCGCCTGTGCCGCTGGTGGAGCTCACGGCAGGCCTTCGAGTCAGAGGACTCATACGAGCTTCACTACCAGCGAACAGAGACCGTGGCCGGCGACTTCTGGTGCGTGACGCACATCGAGCTCGGGCGTGACCGTGGCGACGCGATCACGGTCGGGACCGTCGATTCGATGTCGCACTGGTTCCGTGGCTCAGACACAACC
>JAJZID010000107.1 GCA_021810705.1 Actinomycetes bacterium | reverse complement strand
GCTCGAGCTGATCGCGACCGACTCGCTGAAGTCATAGCCTGAGCCCTCGGGCGCGGTGACCGCGACGATCGCCTCGCTGTTGGTTCTGACCAGATCGCCGAGTCGATCCGAGATGCGCGCCAGGGAGCCGTTCAGGCGGCAGCGTTGCAGCAGGCGGTTAGTGCCAAGCGCACCGGCGGCGACGATCACGCCGTGGGCGCGCGCGCTCGCGCGCCCACGGGCAACGAGTGCGCCGGAGCGTTCGTGGAGGACCTCGTAGCCGCCGGTCCCGCTGCCGTCGCCGAGCGGACGAATGTCGGTCACGGTGCGCTCCGGCAGGATCTCCACGCCAAGCCGCTCCGCAAACCAGAGGTAGTTCTTGACCAGCGTGTTCTTGGCGCCGTGGCGGCAGCCGAGCATGCAGCTGCCGCAGCGCATGCAACCGGTGCGCGCCGGCCCATTCCCGCCAAAGTAGGGGTCGGGGACGGTGCGGCCGGGATCACCGAGGAACACGCCGACCGGCGTGCGCGTGTAGGTGCCTGCCACACCGACCGACTCGGCGTACTCGCGCAGCAGGCGGTCGGCGACCCCGTCGCGGTCATACTCGGTGACGCCGAGCATCCGTTCGGCCTCGCGGTAGTGGGGCTCGAGCTCGGCTTGCCAGTCGCCCAGGCTCGCCCATTGCGGGCTTTTGAAGAAGCCCGGCCTGGCGCGGTAGAGGGTGTTTGCGTAGCCGAGGCTGCCGCCACCCACACCACAGCCGGAGAGCACGAACAGGTCACGGAAAAAGGTGGTCCTCAGGATCCCGCGCATGCCGAGCTCAGGCAGCCAGTGGTAGCGGGCAAACTGGCCCGTGCGCTGCGCAAAGTCCGCATCAGCGAAGCGCCGCCCGCTCTCCAGGATCGCGACCCGGTAGCCCTTCTGCGCCAGGCGCAGCGCGCTGACGCTGCCGCCGAAGCCCGAGCCGACGATCAGCCAGTCGTAGTCAAAACCCGGCTCGCTCATCACCTGGGGGTGAGCGCCACCACCGGGATCTTGCGGGAGGTCTTCTCCTGGTACTCCCTGAAGTTCGGCATCAGCGACGCCTGACGCTCGTACAGGCGATCGCGCTCCTCGCCGGTCAGCTCCTGTGCGGTGACCGCGATGGTTTCGCTGCCGACCTCGATCGTCGTGTCCGGGTGGGCCTTGAGGTTGTGAAACCAGGCGGGGTTCTCTGGCGTGCCGCCCTTGGAGGCGAAGATCAGGTGGCGCTCGCCGTCGGCCAGGTAGACCAGTGGCGTGACCCGTTCTGTCCCGGACTTGGCGCCGCGATGGTGCAGCAGCAGCAGCGGCGCGCCCTCGAACGGCCCGCCGACCCTGCCGTCGTTCTGGCGGAACTCATTGATCACCTGCGTGTTGAAATCGACCGCTGACATCGTGAAGTCGCTCCCTCTGGATCGTTAACGGCTGTCCGACACACTGTGACACGCGTGCGTCCGTGATGGGCACAGGGGTGCTTAGTAGACTGCCCGCCATGGCCAAGCAACAGCGCGCGATCCGCATCGAGCAGAAGAGCCAGCTGGCCGCGATGCAGTCGCTCGAGGCACGCACCGACGAGGAACTCGAGGCTGAGACGCGCTACCGTGCCGCGGCCCAGTCGATCCTCGGCGCCCGCGCGGCCGAGCGCTACGACGCCAAGAAGGCTCGCGCCCACTTCCAGAAGGCGCTGGCTGCCGCCCGCCCCCAGGAGCGGCTGCAGATCCGGCGCATGGCTGACGTCTCACTGGCGATGGCCGAGCGCCGCGCCGACGACCTCAAGGCCGCGACCGAGAAGCTCGGCGTCCAGGGACCCACCAAGTGGCAGCTGCGGGGCCTGCGCGTGATCGGCCTGGTCGCCCCTCCCGCCAGTGCCGGGACGCTCGCCCGTGTCCGCGGCATCGTGGTCGCGATCCTCGCGATCGTCGCGGTCCTCGGGCTCGGGTTCGGGATCATTGAGGGCATCGGTCAGGCAGCGGGTGGCATCTCGCTGGATTTAGCGATCTTCTACGGCCTGCTGCTCTCGTTCATCGCTGTCGGGGCGGCCGTGATGCTCGGACGCCGTCGACAGAAGGCGGCGCTCGCGCGGCGCCGAGAGCAGGCCGCCGCCGGTGCGCCGCGACGCTGAGTCGCGCGCGCCCCTGCACCCCAGGCAGGTGGCGGGCGGGGCCAGATTGGCATGTGTGGGCGCTACTCGCTGAGCGGCTCAGACGGGCGGCAGCTGCAGGCGCGCTTCGCGCTGGCTGAGCCCCCCAACCTGCGGCCGCGCTACAACATCGCGCCGGGCACCGACGTCCTGGCTGTGCGCGCCCGCCCAGACGGGACCCGACATGCCGAGCTGCTGCGCTGGGGTCTGGTGCCGCACTGGGCGAAGTCACCCCGTGTGGGCCAGAAGATGATCAACGCGCGCGCCGAGACGCTGCCCGAGCGCCCCGCCTACCGGGAGGCCTTCAAACGCCGCCGCTGCCTGATCCCGGCCGACGGGTTCTATGAGTGGCAGCGGTTGCCCGATGGCGCCGGCAAGCAGGCCTACCACATCGCGCGCAGCGACGGCGCGCTCTTTGCCTTCGCGGGCCTGTGGTCGGTGTGGCATCCGCAGCAGCCTGATGAGCTGCGCAGCGTCACGATCGTCACGACCGCGGCGAACGGCAAGATCGCACGGATCCACGACCGCATGCCCGTGATCCTGCGCCCTGGCGAGGAGTCACTGTGGCTGGCCTCGGAGACCCCTGTCGGCTTGCTGGACGGGCTGCTCGCCGGGGTCCCAGACGACGAGCTGGCGCTCTGGGCAGTGGGCCCGGAGGTGGGCGATCCGCGCTTTGACGGGCCCGAGTGCCTGCTGGAGCGTGCCGCGTGAACGTCGGCCTCTCACCACTGATCGCAGGCTACGCGAACGTGATCCTGGACCTGGACGGAACCGTTTGGGTCGGTGACGAGCTGACCCCACGGGCAGCGGCGGCGGTGGCCGCGATGCGGGCGGCGGGCCTCGGCATCGCCTTTGTCACCAACGACGGCGCCCGCTCACCGGAGGAGTACGTCCGCAAGCTCTGGGCGCTTGGCGTGACAGCCGCCGGCGACGAGGTCGTGAGCGTCGGCTCGGCCATCACGCACCTTCTGTGCGAGCGTGAACCTGGCGCCCGCGTCTACGTGATCGGCTCACCGGCGATCTTCCGGCACGTCACCGATGCGGGGCACACAATCGTCAACGGCACCCACGCCGCGGAGCACGCCGAGGTTGTTGTGGCGGTCGCCCACCCGGACTTCAACTACGGGGAGCTCACCACCGCCACGCGCGCGCTGCTCGGCGGCGCACAGCTGATCACCGGCGGCCGTGACCGCACCTATCCGGCCGCTGACGGCACCTCCCCGGGCACCGGCGCTGTGACCGCGGCGCTTGAGTACGCGAGCGGGACCACCGCGCACCTGGTCGGCAAACCAGACCCGCGCGTCTTTGAGGTCGCGCTCGAACGGCTTGGCCAGGGCCGCACGCTTGTGATCGGCGACCACCTCGTAGCCGATCTCGGTGGCGCCGCAGCCGCCGGGCTGGACGCGGCGATCGTGCTGAGCGGTGTTACGACGGAGGATCAGGCGCGTGCTGCGACGGATCCGGTGCCGGTGGCGATCGCGGTCGACCTGGCGACGCTCGTACTCTCCAGCTGATGGACACCCTGCCCGCGAAGCTGGCACTGTCGCGTGCGGTCGGGCTCGCGGCGCGCGCATCAGGCCGCGGCGGTGGCACCAGCCTGCCTGGCCGGTTGCTGCTGCGGCTTGACCCTCAGGCACTGCGCCGGCTCGCGGCCCAGCTGCCGCGGGGCAGATATGTGATCTCGGCGACCAACGGCAAGACCACCACAGCCGCGATCAGCGCCAGCATCCTCGAGCGCACCGGGCGCGTTCTCGTGCGCAACACCGCCGGAGCGAACATGGCCGGGGGGATCGCGTCGACCCTGCTCGCCGCCACCCGCAGCGACGGCACGATAAACGGCGACACCGGCCTGTTTGAGGTCGACGAGTTTTGGCTTGACAGCGTCACCGAGCAGCTCGAGCCCAGCGCACTTGTTCTCGGAAACCTCTTTCGTGACCAGCTGGATCGCTACGGCGAGCTCGAGTCGATCGCTTCCCGCTGGGCTCAGGTCGTAGCTGGGCTCGATGCCGGCAGCGCACTCATCCTCAACGCGGACGATCCGCTGATCGCCGATCTCGGCCGTGAGCACAATGCTGCGATCTACTTCGGGGTCGAGGATGACCGGCTCGCGCTCGCCACGCGCCAGCACGCCTCCGACGCGACGCACTGCCGGCGCTGCGGCGCCACCTATCTCTACGAGAGCGTCTACCTCGGTCACCTGGGCCACTACCGCTGCCCGGGCTGCGGCTGGCAGCGCCCGGCGCCCGTGGTGCAGGCCCGCGACGTTACCCTCCATGGCACCACGGCAGCCAGCTTCACGCTCGTTTCAGGCCAGCAAGAGCGCCCGGTCAGCCTCAGGCTTCCAGGGCTTTACAACGTCTACAACGCGCTCGCTGCAGCCGCTCTGGCAATTGCCTGCGGTATCGACCTTGACACCGTCACAGCCGGCCTGGAGGCGGCAACAGCCGCCTTTGGCCGCGCCGAGACGGTCGAGCTCGCCGGCCTGCCGATCCAGATCCTGCTGATCAAGAATCCCGCCGGCGCCAACGCGATCCTGCAGACGCTCGTGCTGGAGCCCGGCGAGCTTGATCTGCTGGCGATCCTCAACGACAACATCGCCGACGGGCGCGACGTCTCCTGGATCTGGGACGCCGACTTCGAGCCGCTGGTGCCGCACGTGCGCCATGTCGTGTGCGCCGGCCGGCGCGCGTCCGAGCTCGCGCTGCGCTTCAAGTACGCAGGGCTCGCGCGCGAGCGTCTCACCGTCGAGCCGGAGCTTTCGCGTGCCCTTGACATCGCTGCCGGCCAGGCGCCTGGACGGCTGTTTGCGCTGCCCACCTACACGGCCCTGATCGAGCTGCGCGCCGAGCTCGGCCGCCGCGGAGCGGTTTCGCCGTACTGGTCCTGAGGCCCAATGAGCGAGGTGATCTGGCATGACATCGAATGCGGCTCCTATCGCCAGGACCTGGCGCTCTGGCTGGCGCTCGCTGACCAGTACGCCGAGGCTGGCGCGCCGGTGCTGGATGTCGGCGCCGGCACGGGGCGCGTCAGCCTGGCGCTGGCGCGCGCCGGCCACGACGTCGTCGCGCTCGATCAAAGCCGGGCGTTGCTGGCGGAGCTTGCGCGACGCGCCCGTGGCCTGCCGATCGAGACCGTATGCGCCGACGCAAGAACGTTCACGCTGCCCGGACGGCAATTTCCGCTGATCGCGGTCCCCATGCAGACCCTCCAGCTGCTGGGCGGCGACGAGGGGCAGAGCGCCTTCCTGACCCGGGCCCGTCGGCACCTGCAAGCCGGCGGCGCGATCGCGGTGGCGATCGTGGCGCTCGAGGACCTCGAGGAGTTCGACGGCGAGCAGGCTGGCGGGCTGCCGCTGCCAGACATCGCCGAGCTCGACGGCTGCGCTTACTTCAGCCAGCCCACCGCCGTGCGCCGCCAGGAAAGCTCGGTTGTGCTCGAGCGTCTGCGTGAGGTCGTGGACGCGCACGGCGCACGGCGCAGCAGCGTCGACCGCACACGCCTTGACCTGACAAGCGCCGAGCAGCTTGCGAGGCTCGCCGTCACCGCCGGCTTAAGGCTGCGCGAGGTTCGTAGGATTGATCCGACCGACGCGCACGTCGGCAGTGAGGTGGTGATCCTGCAGTGAGCGAGCCTGAAAAACTGCGCGTGTGTGCGCTCTACCCCGAGCTCATGAACATCTATGCCGACAGGGGCAACCTGCTGATGCTGCGGTGCCGCTGTGAGTGGCGTGGCATCGCCTTCGAGCTCAGCTCGGCTGGGATCGGTGAAGGCATCGATCCGGACGGCGCTGACATCTTCTACATGGGCGGCGGACAGGACAGTGACCAGGAGCTCTGCGCCGCCGACCTGGTCGAGCACAAACGCGAGGCGCTGCTGGCCGCGGCTGCACGCGGAGCGATCGTGCTCGGCGTCTGCGGTGGCTACCAGCTGCTCGGCCACGGCTACCAGCTGGCCGATCGCACGCTGCCGGGCATCGGCCTGCTGGATGTGCACACGGTCCGCTCGGACGGACCACGCCTGACCGGCAACGTCGCCATCGAGGTCGACCTGCCGGGCGCGCACGCGCGCGTGCTCGCCGGCTTTGAGAACCACGGTGGCCGTACACACCTGGGTCCGCATGCCAGCCCGCTCGGACGCGTGCTGCGCGGCCACGGCAACAATGGCTCAGACGGCTATGAGGGGGCATGCCAGGGAAGCGTGATCGGCACCTACCTGCACGGACCGCTTTTGCCCAAGAACGCCTGGTTTGCCGACTGGCTGATCTCCAGCGCACTCGGGGGTGCCGCGCTCGAGCCGCTGGATGACGAGCTGGAGGAGCTGGCCCACGCCTCCGCGCGTGCGGCGGCCGGCCTATGAGCTTGCGGCGGACCTTGGCGGGGTTGGTGCTGGCACTCGCCTTTGGTGTCGGTGTGGCGAGCGGCTGGTGGACCGGTGTCGCAGCCGGTAACAGCACTCGCGCGCGGCACGCGGCAACCACGAGCAGCAGCACCGCCACCACGACGGCCGCCACGCCGACAACGGCAACGCAACCGGTG